>JAHECJ010000507.1 GCA_024641805.1 Desulfococcus sp. | reverse complement strand
AATATTTGATATCATGGATTAAATCAAAAAGATCTTTGGGCAACGGTACCTGCGTCCGTTTGATATCGAATTCTTTTTTAAGAATTTTTTTGATAGTGGATCCGGCGATGGTGAATAGATGATACACGGACGCTCCGATCATTACAAAAGCGGCGCTGCGGTGAATCAGCTGTGCGGTATCGATGCCGCCGAAAATGGACATCACATTCGGCGCCCAGAACAGATCGGCATAGTGCAGGGGAATCCCGGTGGCGGCCAGAACAATAAAGGTCGTAAAAATCAGTACGTGCTGAATCACGATATGGGCCGAGTATCGGGGCAGGTCACCCAATGGATTGGATTTAACATATTTATAGATGTCACGCGGAATGCGCCCAACACCCTCCACATACGTGAAATAATCGGCCGGCTGCGCTTTGACCGTTTGGCCGGACCGCGCAATCTCTTGGGTAGCGGCAGTCATATTGGCTCCTTTTGGTTGCATTTTTTCATCATTTCAATTTTTCCGGAGTTCGCCAGCTGCTCCCGGCTTTTATTCTCATCCCGATGCCGTCTTTTTTTCTGCGGTATGTCTCCAGAAGCAAAAGTCCCATGAGTCCGAAGATGGTGCCATACAATATCATTCTGAGAATCAGGTTGCTGATGATAAACAGGATCGGATTATGCGGGTCTTTAAGGCTGGGATGGACGGCGATTTTGACAAAGTACTTATTGATCTTTTTGTGGCAGTTTTTACAGGTGGCCTGGAGATTCTTTTCATTGATCGAGGATTGCAGATTATCCGGTTTATAAATGTCATGAATCAGGCTCGATGCATGACAGCTGATGCAATTGGCTGCTTTCTCCGATCCCAGAGCGGTCATCTTGCCGTGGATGGACTCATGGTAGGTTTCAACCACGTCCAGCGCCGTTCCGGAAACCCCCAGTTTTTTCATCAACGGCACATTTCCGTGACAGTTTTCGGCACACAATGCCACGATTTCACGGGAAGACCGCGATGTCTTATGGCGCAACCGGTGAGTCATGTGCAGATAGGCCTCTGTAACGCCCTTCCGCTGATGACAGTTCAAGCATCGATCCAGCGTTTTGCCAAAGGAAATCGTATTTTCATCCACTCTTTTGTAGAGCGGATTTAAATGGCAATACTTGCAGTCCGGCTTGGATTGCTTCATCAGCGGCGAATCATCCGGTTTGATCGCATGATCGCTTGAATTAAATATATCGATGATTTTCTGATGAGAAAAATTCTTTTCCGAAAAAGGCGGCTTAATATGGCATTCATTGGCGCAATTGACTTGTTCCGTCACCGGGTCATGGGGAAATTTCTTTATGTAGGTATGGCACTCCCGGCATCCCACATCGCCGTGCAGACTGTTCAGAAAGAGGTGCTCGTCAACATAATAATTTTTCACTAGTCCGTCGTCACCGATTCTGGCCATGGACGGATATTTATGGCACATGAGGCAGTTTTCTTTATCAGCGGCCTCCGCTGTTGAAAAACCAGTCAACCCTGTCAACCCATTACCTAGTACCGCAAATGATATCACTGCGATCAGGAGATATAGTCGTTTCACCGTATCAGCTCCCTTATGGTTGAGCACTTAAATTTGGTGGCATGCGAAGCACATCTTGCCCGGCAGTCGATGCCGGTATTTACTGTCCGCGCCTGTTGCCGAAGGTTTATTCTCCGGAATAACTCCTTTTTCATGGGGATTATGACAGGTGATGCACGTCATTGTCCCGTCTTCCGCCAGTGGGAGGATGATATGATATTGTTTTTTCATAGCATCCATTATCTTTAAAGCTTTGGGCGAAGGCTTAACACCGATGTGGTCAAAATTGCCGGAATGATTCCCCTGGATTTGATGGCACCGCCGGCACAGGGTTTTAAGATCCCCTATAAACGTGACTTCTTTGTAAGTGGCTGTCTTTTCATCCGGTTTTTCCAAATGGCAATAAAGACAAATCATTATATCAAGCTTCCCATCAGCCTGTATCTGGTGGTGTGCATTTAGTTTCTTGTAGTCCTCCCTGTCATGGCACCTGTAGCAAAAATCCATTTTCCGGGGATATGGAATCCCCCGCAGTGACTGCCGGTCAAACAAACGGCTTTGGCACTGCCGATACACATCGTGGCATGTATTGCAATTCGCTTGCCCGTCTTTTAAAAGAAAATCAGCCGGTATATTCATTTTCCCGGCCGGATTTGATTTTATATCCAGCGGATGGCAGTATCCGGGCGACATGCCGTGATGACAGCGGCACAACTGCTTATAGTCGCCATTAAATTTCAAATAGGGATTGCCGCCTTCTACCGGTTTTTTTTCATGACACTCTTCACAATATCGCCCGGTATAATGTATGTTGGTTTTTTCATCGACAACATCAGGCCCAGTTGTGGGAATTTTTTCTTGTGGTTCTTTCAGCTCAGATAATAACCGGCAGCCTGAAAAAGACGCGAGGGCAATCAGAACGATTATCAATGTTTTTCTCATACACCATTTCTTATTGTATCAAACGAGAAGAACGGATAAAACCGATTCTCATTAAAATCAGAGATTTGTATTCCAGCCTCTCCTGCTCACACAGCACGAAAAAACGATCCGGGGTCGGCGTGACGGCTGCTGCAGGGTAAATTTACTCAAAAGAAACGGACATTATGCCGAAATTAATCAGTAAAACGATTGGTTTGGTAAAAAAGAGAACGCTGTCTTCGAATGCAACAGTCTTTGGATAGATTTAAATAACCGGATATCATATTAATACGATTATTGCTGTTTGTCACTGTTTTATCTATAAAAAACTGATTCTGCGTAAAAACCGCAGCATGCCCCCTCCGCCGGGATACTATGTTGCAAGATCCTGACTCCGATTTTGTCTAATAATAACATTCGGTTAATCTTAAAGCAGGCATGTTCACCGCCTCAAGAAACATAGCGACACCTACCACAATGTAGCAATAAATTTCAATAAAAAAATGAATTCATTTCC
>JAHECJ010000506.1 GCA_024641805.1 Desulfococcus sp. | reverse complement strand
ATCTGTGCTGTATCGTCTCGCGCAATTTTATTCCAACAGCATGTCAATTCCCCCCCGGAGCATATTAGATGGATCAACAAACAAATGAGCTCAATGCGATCAATATATTGACAAAAAAGGTGACCGCCAGCCTGAACCTGGACCAGGTCCTGGCCGCCGCCTATGATCAGGTGATATCCATTATCAAGCCGGATTTGATGGTGATTTACCTCCTGGAAAACGACACGCTGATCTCGAAAGGAGAAAAACCGCAAAACTCCCAATGGGTGAATGAAGCACCTGAAAAGAAAAAAGTCGGGGTGTGCCTTTGCGGATTGGTTGCTGCTGACAAGACGCCGATTTATGATGTGGATATTCATACGGATCCACGATGCACGTTAAACGAATGCAAAAAAGCCGGGATAAAATCTTTTGCCGCCCTTCCCCTTTCGACGGATAATCAAACTATCGGTGTTATGGGCATCGGTTCCTTTAACGCTCGCGATTTTTCAAAAAAATCCGCATTTCTGGAAATCTTGGCAACTCAGATCTCTATCGGAATCAGAAATGCCATGCTGAACGAAAAAATCCACCAGGAAAAAATTCAACTCGAAAATTCCATAAAAAAGCAGAGCAAAACATTGTCAGCGCTCATTGAAAGCGAAAAAAAATACAGACTTATTTTAGACAACATTGAAGACGGCTATTATGAAGTGGATACCATCGGCAATTTTACCTTTTTCAATCAATCGATGAGCCGAATACTCGGTTATTCCAGTTCTGAAATGATGGGCATGAACAACAGGAAGTACATGGATCATGAAAACGCCCGGAAAGTGTTTAAAACATTCAATTACGTATTCACCTCTGAAATGCCGGCAAAAGGATTTGGCTGGGTGTTTATCCACAAAGACGGTTCCGAACGTTATATCGATACCTCAATTTCATTAATCAAAAATTCAAAAGGATATATAACCGGTTTCCGCGGTATTGCGCGCGATATGACTGAACGCAAAAAAGTCGAGGAGATCATCCGTCAGGAACAGCTTTTTTCAGAAACACTCATCAACAGCCTGCCCGGCATTTTTTATCTGTTTGATGAAAGCGGCAAATTTTTAAGGTGGAATAAAAATTTTGAAACGGTGTCGAAATACTCTGCCGCGGAAATCGGATGCATTTCTCCGCTGGATCTGTTTACCGGCGATGATAGAGGATATATCTCCCGGCAAATTCAAACGGTATTTGAAATCGGTCAGGCGGATGCGGAAGCTTATTTTGTGTCAAAAAGCAGAAAACGAACCCCCTATTATTTTACCGGGCTGCTCATTCATATTGAAAACAAGCCATACTTAATCGGGATGGGAATTGACATTACCGAGCGCAAAGCGTCTGAGGAGGCATTAAAAAAATCACAGGAACAATATCGCGGGGTGGTGGAAAATGCCAACGACGCCATTATCATTCTCCAGGATGGCATGATTGTGTTTCACAATAAAAGAACGGAAACATTGATGGGATACTCTGGCAAAGAATTATCCGAGATTCCGTTTATCAATTTTGTTGTCCCGGATGACCAAAAAATGGTTTCGGAACGATATTTCAAAAAATTAAACGGTGAGAAATTCGGTAATGGTGCATTTGCTTTCGGGGTGATGAATAAAAAAGGCGATGAATTGTGGGTGGAGATCAATACCGTGCTTGTTTCATGGCATGAAAAACCGGCGGTTCAGTGTTTCATTCGGGACGTAACGCTTCAGAAGAAAATGGAAACCCAATTTCGCCAGGCCCATAAACTGGAAGCCATCGGCACCCTTGCCGGGGGCATTGCACATGATTTCAACAATATTCTCAGTATTCTTCTCGGCAATACCGAATTGGCCATGTTAAATGTTCCGGAGTGGAACCCGGCGCGGAAAAACCTGGAAAAATCCCGAAAAGCCTGTTTCATGGCAATGGAAGTGGTGAGGCAGATATTGAGTTTTTCCCGCCAAACCGAGCAGGAACAAAAGCCGGTTGACTTGAACGAGATCATCAGGGAGTCCCTCAAACTGCTTCGATCCTCCATTCCCACTACCATCGACATCCGTTTCAATATTCCGGAAACTTCATATGTTATCCTGGCCGACCCTGCGCAAATTCATCAGGTGATCATCAATCTTTGCACCAATGCCGCCTATGCAATGAGAGAAAACGGCGGCGTCATTGAAGTGGGCCTGACGGAAAAACAGCTGGATAACCAATCGGCGCCGCATTTGGGCTTGTCCTCCGGACCCTATGCCCAATTTTCAGTCAGAGATACGGGGGACGGGATTGATCCAAAAATCCTGGACCGGATTTTCGACCCTTATTTTACCACAAAACAAATCGGCGAGGGCTCCGGTCTTGGGCTTGCGGTGGTCCATGGGATTGTTAAAAACCACGGGGGAACCATTACGGTCCGCAGCGAATCCGGAAAAGGAACCCTTTTCCGGATATTGTTTCCCAAAATTGAAACAACGCTTTTGGACAAAAAAGAAACTGCCAGGGAACTGCCGCGCGGAACCGAAAAAGTTTTATTTGTCGATGATGAAATATCTTTGGCGGAAATCGGAAAACAGATGCTGGAACACCTCGGCTACCAGGTGGAAGCCAGAACCAGTCCCGTGGCCGCACTGGAACTGTTCAAGGCCGCTCCCCATGCGTTTGACCTGGTCATCACGGATATGACCATGCCGCAAATGACCGGCAAGATGCTGGCACAGGCGTTGATCGGCATCCGGCCGGATATCCGGATCATTCTCAATACCGGTCACAGCGATCAGATCGATGAAAACACGGCAAAGGACATGGGAATTGGGGCGTATATCATGAAACCGATGGACATGATGCTGATGGCCCGAACCGTTCGAAGTCTTCTGGATAAAAGCTAAAAAAATTCAGGATGCTTTTTTAACGCAGTTCCGGGAAGTCATTTTGGCGGCATACAATGCCCGGTCAGCAATTTGAATAATGGTGGCGGACAGGGCATCCTTCATCGGG
>JAHECJ010000505.1 GCA_024641805.1 Desulfococcus sp. | reverse complement strand
GCAGATTTGCGGTATGAATGCCGCGGATCAGTTTACCCTTGATAATTACATGATTGAACTCGATGGGACGCCGAATAAGTCCAGCCTCGGCGCCAATGCCATGCTCGGCGTTTCCATGGCGGCAGCACGCGCAGCTGCTGATGCGTATTCGCTTCCATTATACCGGTATCTGGGAGGATTGAATGCCAGATTTCTTCCCATGCCCATGATGAATATTGTCAATGGCGGCGCGCATGCATCAAACAGTCTGGATATTCAGGAATTCATGATTATACCGACCGGCGCCAAAACAATATCCGAAGCTGTTCGCATGGGGGCTGAAACATTTCACAGTTTAAAGCGAATCCTCAAGGAAAAGGGACTTAACACCGCCGTCGGAGACGAAGGCGGATTTGCACCGGACTTTTCATCCAATGAAGAAGCAATCAAGGTCATCATGGATGCCATCACCGCTGCAGGATACAAACCCGGTGAAGACATCGGTCTGGCTATTGATGTCGCGGCCAGTGAATTTTATGTGGATGGGAAATATTTTCTGGCGTCGGAAAATAAAAAACTGACTGCCATGGAAATGATTAATTATTACCAGGCTTTAATTGACAAATATCCCCTGTATTCCATTGAAGACGGACTTGCAGAGCAGGACTGGGAAAACTGGACCGTCTTAACGGAAAAACTGGGTCGATTTGTCCAGCTTGTTGGTGATGATGTATTTGTGACCAATCCTGAGATTTTCGGCAAAGGAATCGCCGACGGTATCGCCAACTCCATCCTGATCAAATTGAATCAAATCGGCACCGTTACCGAGACCCTTGTTGCCATTGAAATGGCAAAGCAGGCCGGATACACCACAGTAATTTCCCACCGTTCCGGGGAAACCGAAGACAATTTTATATCGGATCTCGTTGTCGGTGTTTGCGGCGGTCAGATCAAAACCGGTTCCATGTCAAGAAGTGACCGGATTTCAAAATACAACCAGCTGATTCGTATTGAAGAAGAACTCGGAAGCAATGCCCGGATGTCTGAAAATGTTTTTACGCAATAGATAATTCGGTTTTTATCTGTAACCCGGATTCATTTTATTATATACTCCAACAAATATACAGATCTCTCATGTATTGCTGCAGAAAGCTGAATTTTTATATACTGATTTATGCCGGTTTTTTGATATTGTTATGCACACCGGCAAGCGCCTATGTACTCAAAGGTGAACATGTCCTTCAGCTGATGATTGAAAAAATCAACCTCCCGATGAGATTGTCCGTCAATCAGACGGTTTCTTTTTTTGATCCCGGCACTGACGGTATCAACACTGAATACGATCAACAGGTCAGATATCAAATCCCCGGGGAATTCCGTTCGGATATTCACACGAATGGCTTGAACCTTATACATGTGGTTGCTTCGGATCAATTCCTGACGGTTATGGACGGCAGGGTTGTTGCAGGTGATGAAGCGTGGACGGATCATTACAAGGATATTTTTCTTTACCGGTCCAGGGAACTGTTGGTTGACCAACTCAAATTTTTGGGGATTCGGTTTTCAGTGACCAGTCTGGGTCGCTATCAGGGGACGATCTGTTATATTTTGGGGGCGGAATATCCGGACGAATCGGTCCCGCAGCTCTGGGTCGTCAAGGATACCTTTCAGCCAATCCGCTGGATCTATGAGGTCTCTTCTGTCCAGGATGGATTTGAAAAAAAGGAAATTCGGTACAGTGACTGGAAAAGCCAATATAAATCCTTATATCCATCGAAAATCGAATTTTTTCATAATGATATTTTAATCCAAAGTATTTCGGTTCGAAAAGTGGAAATCAATCCCCCTTTTTCTGGCGATCTTTTTGATATTGAACAGGTAAAAAGAGAATATTCCACCGAAAAGCCAGAAAAAAAGAATCCCGGTGATCAGATCGACATAAAAAAACGGATTGAAGAATTTAAAAATATATATGAATAAACCATTCTAATTGTTAAATGAGATTTATAAATTTTTAAGGACGGATCAATGACAGGAAAGACAAAGTTCATATTTGTTACGGGTGGTGTTCTATCGTCTCTGGGAAAAGGTTTGGCTTCCGCATCCATTGGCGCGCTTCTGGAAAGCAGGGGGCTGAAAGTTTCTTTGTTGAAACTAGACCCATATATCAATGTCGACCCTGGAACAATGAATCCCTTTCAGCATGGTGAAGTTTTTGTAACCGATGACGGCACTGAAACAGACCTTGATCTGGGGCATTATGAACGGTTTGTAAATGTCAGATTGACTGCTGATCATAATTTTACAACCGGAAAAATTTATAATTCTGTGATTACCAAAGAAAGGCGGGGAGATTATCTTGGCGGCACCGTCCAGGTGATACCGCATATCACTGATGAAATTAAAAAGAGTATCAAGCAGGGCGTCGCGGACGTTGATATTGTGATCGTGGAAATCGGGGGGACGATCGGTGATATTGAAAGCCTGCCGTTTCTGGAGGCCATTCGTCAATTCAGGTTTGATGTCGGCAAGGAAAATGTTATTTATATACATCTGACTTTTGTCCCTTACATTCCGACAGCCGGCGAAGTGAAAACCAAACCCACCCAGCACAGCGTCAAAGAACTTAGAAGCATTGGTATTCAGCCGGATATTCTGCTTTGCCGCACTGCCCAGTTTTTATCCGACGACATTAAGGCGAAAATAGCCCTGTTTTGCAATGTCAGCAAAGACGCGGTAATCACCGCCAAAGATGTTGATTGTATTTACGAAGTTCCTCTTTGTTTCCACCAGGAAGGGCTGGATCAGAAAATTTTGGAGCTCTTGAATGTGTGGACCGGCTCTCCTCGGCTGGAGCCCTGGCGGCGGTTGATAGATCGGGTCAACAATCCTGCCCATGAAGTAAAAATCGCAGTTGTCGGTAAATATACGGATTTAACGGAATCGTATAAAAGTTTAAACGAAGCATTGTTTCATGGCGGCATTGAAAATAATGCCAAAGTCGAACTGATGTTCATTGA
>JAHECJ010000504.1 GCA_024641805.1 Desulfococcus sp. | reverse complement strand
TTGATGGACCGAGCCTCTGGTGAACAGATACAAGTTTAAATGGTAATCCCCCGATATACTAAAAAAATTATGCTGATTGTGTTTCTTAAATCCGCCATAGCGATATTTTTCAAAAATATCCCGCCGGTAAAAAACCCCCTGATGCGGCAGGGTATTTTTATAATATAATAATCGGGTAAACCGGCTTTTGATCAGCTTTCCGTCACTTCTGATCACGTTTCCGCAAATCAGTTTTGTGGCAGCCCCGATTTGATGCTCTTTAAACACCAGCTCAAGGGTCTGGCGGCTTAAAAAATTGTCGTCAACCCCGGAAAAAAAAAGCCACCGGCCCTTTGCGGCGGCGATTCCTTTATTCATGGCATCATAGATACCCTGGTCCGGTTCGGATATCCAGTAATCGATCCTATGATTTCCTGATTTTAAAATATCTACCGTATGATCCGTTGATCCGCCATCAATGAGAATGTGCTCCTTGTTCAGATATGTCTGGGAGGCCACCATATGGATATGATTTTCCAGAAGGTCCTCACAATTGCGCACAGGGGTGATAATACTGATCAAAGGGTCTTCTGAAAAATCAGACTCGGATCTATCTTTAATAGCCATTTATTCACTTTACAGTATTATCCGTTTTTACCGGAAAAATTTATTCCGGGTTCAAATCCAGTGATTAAGACAGGCTGCCGCTTAATCTGTTTGAAAAGAACAATCGGTCAACTCCCACTGCCGCCGGTCAAGGCACTCGATTTGAATACGGTGACAGAAATCCAATGCCTTCGGCAAATTGATGCGCAATTTCCCCTTTTCGGGATATAGTTCTTCCGAAAACCCCGAATCCATGTCCACCTGATACGCACTATCCGACGGCGATACACTCACACACAGCCGATCCGGCTGGCGGTCGCCATACATAGGGAACTGAATCAGACACCGGCCGTCGATCCGGGATTGCCATCGATAGAATCCGTAAAGAGTGGCTTGTGATTGCTTAAAAACTTTCTTTTTAAGGGTCCGCATCCACTCCAGACCGTTAAAAATCATTTGCTCCCTGGATGTCTTGTCCTTCTTAAACGATAAATCAAACCGGTAGAACCCCAGCCATGAAACCGGCATGAGCCGTTTGCCGTATGTTTTGCCGATTCGCCAGATTTCATGGTATCGTTTCTTATCGCCGCTGAGTGTCTTTGTTTCCGGATAATACCGGACCGCTGCCAGCACGGAATGAATGTATTTAAACCGTGCGCCGGTTGCCGCCAGGCGGCACCACAGGTCCCAGTCCATTGTATATTTCAATGCAGGATTTATGCCACCAGCCGCATTGTATGCGGATCGGCGGACAAAACACGCGGGCTGGCAGATAAAACAGGATACCGGGAGCCGCCGAGGGTCAAACTCCTCGATGGCCGGGAAGTAAGACATGAATGCACCGTCCATCGCTACGTGCACCGCATCTCCATACACAACATCTATTTCCGGGTGTTTTTCAAAAACGGAAGCGACTTTGTCCAGAACGCCGGGGAAATAGTAATCATCGGCATTGAGCCAGGAAATAATATCTCCGTTAATGATTTCACATCCATCAACGATCGCCTGAGCCTGTCCGCCATCCGGGCCGGAACGGACACAGGAGATAACATCACGATATTTTTGAACCACCTGATCGAAATGATCGACGGAACCGCCATCCATTACCGCCAGATCAAACGGCACAGACTGACGCCTCAGACTTTCAAATGCGTCGGGGAGAAAACGGCTCTGATTTAAATTAGGAATGACGATGGCAAAATGAGGCATGATGAATCAGATCAACAAGCTGTTCAATAGTTGAGCAATCCGGCACGATACAGCTTCTGGTATAAAACATGCCGGTGAAGATACTTCTTGATATTCTGATTGATTTCCGCGTCTGAAACCACTCGCCCGAGACACCTTTCCCGCAGACGCCGCATCTCCTTATCCCCCTGGTTGGAAATTTCAGCCGATGTTTTCTGATGCGGGTGAACCCTGAACGCGCCTAAAAATCGGGGAAGACGGATAATCCTTGCGCCGGCTTCCCGGAATCTTAAAATCAGATCCCAGTCCATGGCAAATTTGAGACTTTTGTCTATATAGCCACCGGATTTTTCCCATATCTCCTTACGCCAGAACATTGTTTCCTGCGGTATATAGTCCGCCCAGGACAGAACTTCATCGTCATGGGGCGGCATCACCCAGCGCCCGATTTCCTGGTCATATTCATCCACCAGCACCCGGTGTCCATAAACCACATCCACTTCAGGATGTTCTGCAAAATAGCGGGCCACATAATGCAGTGCGCCCGGCAGTATCAGATCGTCCGAGTTCAAATACGCCATGACATTGCCGGTTGAATATTGAAAGCATGTGTTCAATGCATCCGACTGGCCGTCATCCTTCACCGACTCCCATCGTTTCAGGCGGTCATCATATTTCTTCAGAACATCCACTGTGCCGTCATCCGATCCCCCATCCTGAATCAGGTACTCCAGCTTCGGATACTCCTGCTGAAAAACACTTTGAATGGTCCGTTCAATAAAGTCCGCCTGGTTATAGGATGGGGTGACAATAGAAATAAGCGGCAGGTCTTGCGTCGGGAGACTTTTTTTCTGCTCATGATAATACTTTTCAGGAATTTTAAGCGGCCGGGGCGGGTAATGATACAGCATGCCCAGCCGCGGTTGCAGCCACAGCCGGATCACTTCCTTAATCCGCCGCCGGCGCAGCGCATGAATCGCATTTTCCTGTTCACGGATCACCTGAAGGCGGGATTGGGCGATTTCCTCTGTTTTCCCAAGCAGTCTGTCCTTTTCTTTGATCAGCGCATCAAAGGTTTCAGTCAGGGTTTCAGTCAGGGTTTTAATATGATTCTGCTTCTCATCAATCACTTCACGCAGTGCCTCTGTTTGGGCTTTAAATCCGGCAAGGATATCTTCTTTTGCAGATTCAAACTGCTGAATAATATAAAGCCGTTGTTCTGCCACAGAGGCGA
>JAHECJ010000503.1 GCA_024641805.1 Desulfococcus sp. | reverse complement strand
ATTTTTCCTGGTAATGGCCATCATGAATGTCGTGGTGGCCATATATATTTATACGGTGGTCCCGGAATTTGCTATGCGGTTCCTTATCTGGATCATCACCCATACCATGTACCGGGTGAGCCATGTCAATCTGGACCGGATACCGGATGAAGGCCCGGCAGTGCTGGTGTGCAATCATGTCAGTTATATGGACGGGTTGATCCTCGGCGGTGCCTGCCGCCGGCCGATCCGGTTTGTCATGTTTGAACCGATTTTCCGGATTCCGGTGTTAAAATTTATATTCAAGACCGGCAAAGCCATTCCCATTGTATCCCGCCGGGAAAATGAACAGGTTTACCTCAATGCATTTGAGGAAATCTCAAAAGCCCTGGATGAAGGGGAACTGGTCTGTCTTTTTCCGGAAGGCAAACTGACCACCGACGGTGAAATTGATGAATTCAAGCCGGGTATTGAAAAAATCATCAAGCGGAATCCCGTGCCGGTGGTCCCCATTGCCCTCCGTGGCTTGTGGGGGAGTTTTTTCAGTCATCAGGGGGGAAAAGCCCTGACCCGTCTGCCCAGGCGTTTCTGGTCGAAAGTTGAAATCCATACCGGAGAGCCGGTAGCCCCTGAAGCAGTGTCAGCCGATGATCTGAGAAAGCGGGTGCTGGAACTGCGCAAGGATTTCAAATAAACATGATCCCCTTCTCGCCCCGATCAACACCGATAGGGATCAGCGGACTCTTTCTGGCAGGGTTGCTTTTAATCCATTTTAATATCGATGCATCTGATAAACCGGTATCGAAAAGCAAGGAATATGTAATTCTTTTGCATGGCATGGGCCGTACAAAATTTTCCATGCGCAAGCTGGGAAAATATCTTGCCGGACACGGATATCAGACAATTAACGTCGGGTATCCCTCCACCCGTGAGCCGGTGGAAAAAATCGCGGACGGATATCTGGCGTCAATGGCAGATCAATGCAGGAAAAACGGGGCGGAAAAGATACACATTGTCACCCATTCTTTGGGCGGAATTGTCACCCGGCAGTATCTTCAGAATCATTTGCTGCCTGTCGGCAGCCGGATTGTCATGATCAGTCCGCCGAACAAGGGGAGTGAACTGGCGGATGTATTGCGGGATCTGTTCATTTATAAATGGCTCAATGGCCCTGCCGGACAGGTGCTTGGCACAGGACCGGAAAGTCTGCCGAATTCGTTAAAGTCGGTCAAAGGTGAGATCGGAGTGATTACCGGCGACCGCACATTGAATCCATTTTTCTCATGGCTGATTCCCGGGAAAGATGACGGCAAGGTGTCCGTGGAAAGTGCGAAGCTTGATGAAATGGCGGATTTTCTGGTCGTACCGAGCAGTCATTCCTTTATTATGCGGCACTCGGAAGTATTAAAGCAGGTCGTCTTTTTCCTGAAAAACGGCAAATTTGATCATGGTTTTGAAAAAAAAGATAGAATTTCATAAGATATTCACGAGCCGGAATTTCAGACTTCCCATTCAGTTGTTCGCGTATCATTCTGTCAAAAAAATAAAGCTGCTGCGCATAGCGACATCCTTGGCCTACTGATCACGGGTTACCAAACCCACTGGTTTATCTGTCGCCAAAGGATAAATCCATTTTCAATTGAACGCGGGGGAACTCTCATTTTTCAGCTTATTGGATATCTCCCGATACCATAATGGAGAAAACAGGATAGTCCGGCCGGTCTGAAGTAAAGGTCAGTTTGTCGGTGTATCGGCCGATTGATTTCTTTGTGTTTTCGACGAGCAGGCGATAAGTTTTTTCACCGAACATCTTTACCTCTTCCAATTTGTATGTAAAATCCTTGCCGTTCAATGGCGTGATCTTCACTATATTTAATGATACATCCAAATTGGGAACAATTGTCACGGTCTCGATGATTTTTTCACTGCCTTTTCCTCTCAGGATGATGCGGTTGGGTGTGAGGGAGACAAATTTTTTAACTTCCCCGGTCAATTTAAGTAATAATTGAGGATGTTGGGAGTCATTGGTATAAACATGAATTTTTTTGTCATTCACGCCAAGATATCCTTTTGTCTCAAATTTAACCGATATTTTCCCCTCCGAACCCGGAAGGATGCGTCTGTCAAAAGAGACGCTGGTGCATCCTCACCCGCTGTTGACGTCTTTTATCTCAAGGTCCGTTTGACCGGTATTTTTGATAACAAAATCATAGGTGACGTCATTGCCTTCGTATTCACTGCCAAAATTATAGAAATCGGTTTCCACAACGGCTGTCGGAGTTCCCTGAGTCGCAAGGGCCGTCCAAGGCAGGTTGAAAAAACCTATGATAATAAAAATCTGTATAAAAACTAAAAAAATCCGACGCA
This sequence comes from Desulfococcus sp., assembly GCA_024641805.1. Classification (GTDB taxonomy): domain Bacteria; phylum Desulfobacterota; class Desulfobacteria; order Desulfobacterales; family Desulfosalsimonadaceae; genus SURF-3. The sequence continues at coordinate 661 of JAHECJ010000503.1, read as the reverse complement.
TATGGTTCTCCTTAAAATAATAAAAATATCTCAATAACTGGCCAGAGACCACCAGAGAGACTGCCATTTAGCTATGGTTTTTTATAATATGTAGTGGCTTCCGGTATGAGTGACCGAATGTTTTGTATGCGTTTAGTGTCGGAAGGGTGGGTGCTCAGAAATTCCGGTGGCGCTGAACCTCCCTTTTTGACGGCCATCCGCTGCCAGAAAGCAACCGAGGCATTCGGATCATACCCGGCCATGGCCATGAATATCAAACCCATATGATCTGCTTCATTTTCGTGGAGCCGGCTGTAGGGCAGCATCAATCCATACTGGGCGCCCAGGCCGTAAACAGCCATCCAGAGCTGCTGGGTTGCTTCCGGCTTGGTTTCAAGGGCAGTTGATAAAGCCATACCACCCATTTGCGCAATCAGGCCCTGGCTCATCCGCTCATTGCCATGATGCGCAACGGCATGGGCAATTTCGTGGCCCAAGACGACCGCGAGTCCGGTTTCATCCTGTGTCAGTGGCAGGATGCCGGTGTAGACGACCACTTTCCCGCCGGGCATGCACCATGCATTGATTACATCACTTTCAACCAGGTTAAACTCCCAGGCATAATTTGACAGTTCATCGCTCATGTTGTTCTGCGAAAAATACTGCTCAACCGCTTTTTGAA
>JAHECJ010000025.1 GCA_024641805.1 Desulfococcus sp. | reverse complement strand
AATGACCGGCTTGACAATAAAAGCGGTTGCCGATGTCGTGGCTGCCACCACCAGCATACAGATCATGGATAGAAATAATTTAAACCAGCTGCCTTTGATATATTCGAGCAGTTGTTTCTGGCGGGGGTTGATTTTAAAATGGACATTCTTCATAACAGTATTTAAAATCCTGAATATAATTAATAATTTTTACATTATATATTTTTTTGTACCATTGCAAGCTCAGATCAGCGGCGGGATTGTATCAAAATTGTTTTGTGCGGAGAATTTATTAAAAAATTTAACAGCTATCTGGTTGCTTACGGATGCGACGTCAGCAGAGACAATCCGATATCCGCTGTCTTTTCAGATGCGCCGGCCTCTCCCAGCCTCGACTTGACCAGTTTCAGTTTTTCTTTGATGCGGAGGAGTTCCAATGGGTTATTCAGCAGATCACTGACGGTGCTGGCGATTTTCCCCGGCGACGCATCCCCCTGAATCAGCTCCGGAACAACACGCTCATTAGCGATGATATTCACCAGACCGATATGGTCCACTTCGATCAACGCCCGGCCCAGCATATAGCTGGCCGGAGAAATTTTGTACATAATCACCATGGGAACGCCGTAAATGGCTGTTTCCAGTGTTACCGTGCCGGACGCGGCAATGATCAGGGTGCTTTTTTCAAAAATTTCCAGGATGTTTCCGGGAACCAGTTCGATACGGCATGTGTTTTGGTATGGATTGACAAATGACTCGACCCATTCCCTGCTGATGGCAGGCGCGATGGAAAGCAAAAATTTGATATCCTTAAACCGGTTTTGCAGGATACTGGCGGACGCCAGCATCAGCGGCAGGTTCCGCGCGATTTCACTCGTCCGGGAACCGGGAAGAAGACCGATGACCGGCGGCAGCGCCGCACCATGATCAGATTTTTTTTTATCAAGCGGGGAATAGGAATCCAGTATCGGATGTCCGACAAAGGTTACCGGGATATTGTGCCGGGTATAATAATCCTCTTCAAAAGGCAGAATGACCGCCATATGATCGACATTCTGTTTGATTTTACGGATCCGCCCGGAACGCCATGCCCAGATCTGCGGACTGACATAATATAAAACAGGGACTTTATGCTTTTTGGCAATGGATGCGATGTGGAGATTGAAATCCGGGAAATCGATCAGTATGATTAAATCCGGATGAAGACTTTGCAGAACTTTTTTAATTGTCGAGATCCCATTCAAAACCTTGGGGATTTTGGCAAAGACTTCGGTAATCCCCACCACTGAAAGTTCTTTGGCATCCACCAGAATTTTAACACCAGCGGCTTTTAATGCGTCCCCGCCGATGCCGCAGAAAAAAAGCGAAGGATCCTTTTTTTTCATCGCACGAACCAGATGCGCGCCATGGGCGTCTCCGGAAGTTTCTCCGGCTATGATCATCACGCATTTTTGAACTGATGACACGCTCATGGATTTTGCCCTGAATAGATGCCGCCGGATATCCGGATTTGCTGGGTAATACTGAGCGCAATTTTAAGTGCATCCCGTCCCATCTGCCCGGAAACGGCAGGCGGTTCGCGGTGTTCAACTGCGTTGACAAAGGACCGGATTTCATCCTCCAGCGCATCCCCATCCTTAAAACATTTTTCTTCAAGGTGCATGCCGGGAATGGGACAGTTATTATCCCCGGTCCCGGGCCGGACATGAATAATCGACCGATTGGCGAAATCGACGGAGATATATCCGTCCTTTTGAAACAATCGGATTTTCCGTTCATTTTTATTTGAAATACGACTGGCCGTCACATTGGCGACCGCGCCGTTATCGAACTCAATATGGGCATTGGCGATATCGATGTTGTCGGAAACAACGGAAGCCCCCATGGCATGGCAGTACTTGATTCCGGAACGGACAAAATTTAGAATAATATCAATATCATGAATCATAAGATCCAGCACAACACTCACATCTGTCCCGCGTTCCTTGTATATTCCCAACCGGTTGGATTCGATAAAAATCGGATGATCGACAATATGCTGAACTGCGGTTACCGCGGGGTTGAACCGTTCCAGCTGGCCGACCTGAAGCACGAGATTATTTTTATCCGCAATTTCAATGAGTTCATCCGCCTCTTCAACGGTTGTCGTGATGGGTTTTTCAATCAGTACGTCAATATTATGCTCTAAAAATGTTTTTCCGATTTCAAAATGCAACGGTGTCGGGACGGCGATACTGACGGCATCCACACGGCCAAAGAGCTGCCTGTAATCGGAGAAAGCCTGCGCCCCGACTTTATGGGCGATTTCTTCTGCCTGAGCTTTATTTGTGTCCACAACACCGACCAGCTCGATATTATCCATTTTTGCATATTTTTCGGCATGGAATTTCCCGAGATAACCCACACCGACGACGGCGGCCCGAATTTTTTTCATCCGATGAATTCCCTTAAAATACAGTTATTTTATAGCAAATTGTTCGATTCTGAGTTCTGCAAGAACCTTTGATTGATTATGCCTCTTTTTTCACCGCCATAACGGTAATTCCCCATTGATCAGCCAGGTGAATCATTTCTTCTTTGTCAAATATCAAAGACCGCCCGGCTTCAATGACCAGCACCGTTGCCCCGGCTTCATGCATGGACCGGATGGTTTGAACCCCGACCGCCGGCACATCAAACCGAAAATCCTGTGCCGGTTTGCAGACCTTCACCACAACGGCACTGCCTTTGCAAAACCCTCCACCCCGGCGAATGGTGCTGTCCGTGCCGTCGATGGCCTCAACAGCCATCACGGTGCCGTTAGACACCACCACACACTGGCCGATATCCAGCCGGCCGATTTCCTTGGCCATTTTCCAGCCCAGCTCGATATCCGCCTGTTCTTCTTTGGTGGGTTTCCGCTTTGTCCAGCATCCCTCTTCCGCAAGAAGCTCCGGCAGAAGAAATGTTGACGACCGTATCCGGAAACCCTCATCTTCAAGCACTTTCGCGAAAGCCCTTAGAATCCTGTCATCATGTGTATTGTTGCGCATATTGACGAACAAGGAAAGGGCTTTCATATCCGGCCGGATGTCAAGGATCGCCCCGGGCTTTTTAATCGCGCCGATCATCACCGCTTCCTGGACCCGATTTGCCTTAAAGAACTTAATCAATCGTTTGATCTGGCCGATATGGATAATCTCGAGGGACTCCACATAATCCGCCAAAACCGGGTCGGTCTCATTATGGTAGCCAACGGCAAAGACACTGAATCCCTTATCAGTTGCTTTTTTTGAGAAAATAATCGGGAACGACCCGCTTCCGGCGATTAATCCAATCCGCTTATTCATTGCTGCAATCTGTCATATTTAATTAAGATTACCGGGTAATCCCCCGTTCGGTGGATTTGATGAAATTCACCAGCGTCAGGACTTCCGGAATATTTTCAACTTCCGCAAGAACCCGGTCCACCGCCTCATTCACGGTCAGACCAATACGGAAAATGGTGCGATAGGCTTTTTTCAGCTGTGATAATGTGTTGGTGGAAAACCCATGCCGCTGCAACCCTACTTTATTGAGTCCGTGCAGCGTCGCCCGGTCACCTGCGGCCATCACATAGGGGGGGATATCTTTGACGACTGCCGATTTCCCGCCGATATAGGCATATTCGCCGATTCTGACAAACTGATGAATGGCCACCAGACCGCCGATGATCACATGATCGCCGATGGTGATATGCCCGGCAAGGGTTGCATTATTCGCCATGATAACGCCTTTGCCGGTCTTGCAGTCATGGGCCACATGGGTGTAGGCCATTAAAAAATTATCTTCACCGACCTCGGTTACCCCGCCGCCGAACTCGGTTCCGCGATTTAATGTCGCGAATTCGCGAATCACCGTATTACGGCCGATTTTCAGATAGGTTTTTTCTCCCTTAAACTTGACTGCCTGGGGGGCCGCCCCGATGGATGCATATTGAAATATCTGACAATTCGGCGCAATTTCCACATACGGGTCAATGGTTACATGCGGCCCGATAAAGGTCCCCGACCCGATCGATACATTCCTGTGAACAATCGAAAAGGGGCCGATCTCAACATTGGAATCAATCTCTGCGCCGGGATCAATTATTGCGGTTGGATGAATCATTCTTTTCCTCCGATTAAAGCCATTAGTTTTGCTTCTGCGACGCGGCTTTGATCAACAAACGCGTTAGCACTCATTTTCACAACCCGGGACCGCTGTTTCACAACTTCAACTTCAAAAATCAGCTGGTCACCCGGAATAACGGGAGCCCGGAAGCGGGCCCGGTCGACTCCGGAAAAACAGATCTGAGAACAGGATTCCGGAGGCAGGCTTTCCATCAGCAGCAGCCCGCCTGCCTGAACCATTCCCTCAACGATTAAAAGACCCGGCATGATGGGTTTACCGGGAAAATGGCCCTGAAAAAAGGGCTCATTGATTGTCACATTTTTCAATGCCCGGATTCTAAGCCCCGGCTCAAATTCCAGTACCCGGTCGACAAGCACGAACGGATACCGGTGAGGCAACAGGTTTAGAATTCTTTCAATATCATAGCCTTGTTTCATTCCTGTCCCCAATCTTAATTGATGATCGAATTAATCTGCTTTTTGGGATTATTTATTGGTAAACGCATCCAGACGTTTCTCCAGGTCGGCAATTTTTTTCTTTAATTCAGGCAGACGCGGAATGATCTGGCTGACGCGCAGCCATAATTTATGAGGCATTTCAGGGGTTCCGGAAACCACATTCCCGTTGGAAACGGATCGGGTGACGCCTGCCTGCGGTCCGACTGTCGCATAATCTCCGACGGAAATATGCCCGGCAATACCCGCCTGCCCCGCCAGTATGGCGCTTTTTCCGATGGTCGCACTGCCGGCGATGCCTACCTGGGCAACGATCAGCGTATTTTCTCCGACCACCACATTATGGGCGATTTGAACATGATTGTCCGTCTTCACCCCTTTTTTAATCCATGTTTTGCCAAACGTCGCCCGGTCAATGGTATTGCAGGCGCCGATTTCAACATCATCATCAATCTGCACAATTCCCAGTTGTGGAATCTTATAATGTGCGGCTCCGTCCGGCACAAATCCAAAGCCATCGCTGCCGATGACCGTACCGGCGTGTATAATCACACGGCTGCCGATGATGCATCGATCCAGAATCGTTACATTCGGATAAACGACCACATCATCCCCGATGCAGACCCCTTTGCCGATAACCGCGTGCGGGTGAATGGTCACCCGGCGTCCGATGGTCACATTGTCCCCGATCACGGCCAGGGGACCCATAGTGGTATCCTCGCCGAGAGAAACATTTTTTCCGATACAGGCCCGGGGGCTGATATTTCCGGAAGGGCGGGATGTCGGAAAACACAGATTCATAATCTTGGCGAATGCCAGTCGGGGATTCGCAGACATGATCAGATTGGTGCCTGCTTTCTGCTGGAAATCTTTTGGCACGATAACCGCACCGGCATGGGTCCCGGTGATTCGCTTTAAAATTTTCGGCGAATCCGCAAATGTTATATCATCGATACCGGCTTCATCAAACGGAGCAATCCCACGAACAATCTTTTGGGGATCCCCCGCGATTTCTCCGCCAGTCACTTTTATCAATGCGGCTAACGATATCTCCACGCCAGACTCCTTTATAACTGACCATTTTTTTCGACGCCCTGCTAAACGACCCTACAAGAATGCATTGCAATTAATTGGTGCTTTTTGACTTCTCATTATATTTTTCGATTAATAAATCGGTCATATCGATCGAACTCGGGTAGTAAATGGCAGCACTTTTTTCAATGATCAGTAAGTACCCTTCTTTTTTGCCGATCTTCTCCGCCAGTTCAAAAATTTCATTTTTTAATTTTTCAACTTCATTGGATTCCGCATCCCTGAATTCCACTTGATACTTTTTCTGCAGCGATTGGAAATCATACTTTTTAATCTCAAGCTCCCGCTGCTTTTCTTCACGCTTTTCCTTGCTCATCACCATGGCTTCACGGCTCATCTGGTCTGAAAGCGCCTCAATTTCTTTTCCCAGCTCAGTGAGATGCTTCTCCATTTCCCGGCCTTTTGTCTGTAATGTATCCTGAACCGATTTTCCTGATTCAGACTCCGTCAGCACCCTTTGAAAATCAATCACGCCGATTTTCGCCACATCAGCCGCACAAACCGGGAGAACGTAAAACATCATCAAAACAATTGTTCCGATTAACCCAAATTTTCCGATTTTCATTTGACAACCCCCTTTATTCAACAAACAAAAAAGTTTCCCTTTAAAGGATTAAAAAGTTCCGCCCATGGAAAACTCCCACCGGCCCGAACCTTCCCCTGGCTTTGGATTAAGAATATATCCCCGTTCCAGTCGCAACGGCCCCATGGGCGAAAACCACCTTATTCCGAACCCCGCACTGTCGCGCAATCCAGGATCAGACGTGCCTTCATCCGCCCATGCATTCCCGGCATCATAAAAAAACAAACCTACCAGCCCGCTGTCCTTGATTATCGGGTACAGGTATTCCACATTGAACTGAACATACTCCGTGCCTCCGATTTTAATATCATCGCCAATGACCGGACTGATTCCCTGATAGTCAAATCCCCGAACGGAATTAATACCTCCCAGATAAAACCGCTCATAATCCGGCAGATACATATCTGAAACTTCCCTGACGTAACCGCCTTCGCCGTGCAAGAACCCAACCGTTCCCCAGAATAACGGAAAGTACCATCCGCTTTCAGCGATGGTTTCAGCAAAACCGATATTGCCGCCGAGTCCGGCATATTTGAGTGTAATGCTGTGCCTGGAGCCTTCCGAGGGATTGAACTGGCGGTTCCTGGAGTCATACACAACGCTAAAGGAGATGCTGCTTTCCACGTTACTGCCGGGATAAATATAGGGCGACGCTGCTTCTGAAATATTGGTGATATCGCTGCGATCATAGGCATATTTGACATATCCCCGCGTAAAATCTAAAAGCGGATAACCGAACCGAAGGCCCCCGCCATAAGCGGACCGGTCATAATCATCATATTCCCGTTCCATTTTATAGGCATCCACTCCGGCTGATAAAGGAATGTCAAACAGCCACGGCTCAGTAAATCCGAAGGTATACTGCCGCGATTTTCCGCCCGTCTGGACGGCGAGTTCCAGTATCTGCCCCCGGCCTAAAAAATTCCTTTCGGAAACCGAGGCCATAACATACAGGTTATCCACCGCACTGTATCCGCCGCCGAAAGTAAAGGTCCCGGTTGGTTTCTCAACCACTTCGATATCCAGAAGCATCTGGTCTTCCGCAGACCCCCGCTTGGGCTTTACCTTGACATCTTCAAAATAATCCAGCCGGTATAAATCACTGACGCTTCTTTTCAATTTGCTGCTGCTGTAAAGTTCCTGCTCATAGACCTTCAGTTCTCGCCGAATCACCTTATCCCTGGTTTTGGTATTCCCTTGTATATTAATTCTTTCAAAATAAACCGGTTCGTTTTTTGTAATATGGAAAGTGATGTTGACAGTTAAGGTTTCCTTTTCCAATTTGACGTCGGGATAAACATCTGCATGCGCATATCCTCTGTCCGCATAGATATCTGTCAGAGAGAGCACATCCTGTCGGATCGCATCCCGGTTGTAATATTCTTGTTCTCCCACCTTGATATTTTTCAGGAGCTCTTCCTTTGGTATAACAAAATCTCCTTCCAGATTGACCTGGCCCATTTTATAGCGGAGCCCTTCGTTGATCTTTATAATAATATAGATCCACTCGCCCTTGTATTCGATCTCAGGGTCACCGATTCTGGCTTCCGCATAGCCATTGTCTTGATAAAAAGCGGTTATCTTAAAAATGTCCTGCTGCAGTTCGTCACGGTTCAACTCACCGGAAGATGTCAGCCAGGACCAAAACCCTTTTTCCGATGTTTCCATCATTTTTCTCAGTTCGTTCGAATCATAAGCGCTGTTTCCGTCAAAGGTAATCGTCTTGATGCGAACCTTTTCACCTTCTTCTATATCAAATTCCAGGTTCGCCTGATTATTTTCCAGCGTTTCAATTTTATATGACACCTTTGCGTTATGATAATTTTTATCCTTATATAATGACTCAATTATTTTAATATTCCGGCGAATTTTGAAAATATTCAGGATCGAGCCGCTGCTGATGTCAATATTCTCTTTGAGTTTATCATCATCAATCACCGTATTCCCGGAAAATTTTATTTCACGGATGGTGGGTTTTTCTTTTACAATAAAAATGACCGTATTCCCGTCAGAAGCTTTTTCAACTTCCACCCGGATATCATCAAACCAGCCCATACTATAGATCGACTGAAGGTCTTCGGAAAGCATCGCCTCATTATATATATCGCCGACTTTTGCCCGGGTGACGCGCAATATGGCATCAGCTTCAATTCGCTGGTTGTCCTGTACTTTGACCTGCTTGATCACTGCAACATCTTCGGCGCCTGCAACCGCGCCGTTCAGAAAAATTAACCCCAGAATTATCAAGCCCATGCATTTTTGCATGCGATTACCATATATCATCCAATCTCAACCAGTTTCCCTTCCACCAGAGTCATCTGCTTATTCATATACTCTGCCAATTTCATATTATGTGTAACAGTAATAATCGTCATATTGTATTCATTATTAAGTTCAAATAATAAATCATGCACCTGATTACTGTTCTTCTTATCCAGATTTCCCGTTGGTTCATCAGCCAGCAGTATGGATGGATTCAGCACAAGCGCCCTTGCGAGCGCAACACGCTGCTGTTCTCCTCCGGAAAGATCACTGACACGGTGGTTCATTCGGTCCTTTAGTCCCACCCTTACGAGAATCGACTCTGCGGCCTCCCGGATATCATCCTTTTTTAACCCTTTGATCAGGCCCGGCATCAAAACATTTTCAAGGGCTGAGAATTCTATCAGAAGATAGTGAAACTGAAAGACAAACCCCAGGGCATTGTTCCTGAACCTGGCCAATTTTGCGTTATCAAATTCAAACACACTTTCATCTTGAAATAAAAACCTCCCGCTGTCCGGACGGTCCAGCGTGCCCAGGATATGCAGCAATGTCGATTTGCCGATACCGGATTCACCGACAATGGCGATGGTGTCACCGGAATAAATATCAACCGATAAATCGGTGAGTACCTCTATTTTTGCGCCATTATTCCGGTAACTCTTGTTAATACCGCTTAAAGACATCAGCGGGCTTGAATCTTCTTCAGGTTTTTCTGTCTTTAAAAAAAATCGATTATTATTCGATTCCAAATGGTTAACCATATCGAAGGGCCTCAACCGGATCTAGTTTGGACGCTTTGTATGCGGGATAAAGCGTCGAGATAAAGCAGATTGCCATCGCCGCTGAAACAATAAAAAAAACATCCAGGAATTCAAGCTGCACCGGAAGACTGGTAAAATAATAAACATCTCCCGGGAGTTCGATAAATTTATAATATTTTAAAACAACACACCCCAGCATTCCGAGGACCACTCCGGTCATGGTACCGATTGAACCGATTACCGTGCCTTTAAAAACGAAAATTTTCCAGATGCTCCGCTCAGTCGCCCCCATAGCCTTTAAGATTGCGATATCCTTAGTTTTTCCCATCACCATCATAATCAGGGTGCTGGCAATGTTAAACGCCGCCACCATAATGATCAGTGTCAGAATCACAAACATGGCCTTTTTTTCAAGTTTAAGAGCTGAAAAAAAATTCCGGTTCATCTGCATCCAGTCCATGGTCCAGTAAGGGAATCCCAAATCACCCAATATGGTCTTTGAAATTGCATCCGCCCGATAAATGTCATCCACACGGACACCGATGCCGGAAACCGAATCACCAATTTTAAGAAGCTGCTGGGCGGTATCTAAATGAATAAACGCCAAAGAGGCATCATATTCATAAAAACCGGATTCAAAAATACCGGTGACTTCAAATCGTTTCATGGTCGGCATGTGACCGATAGGAGACATCATCCCCTTGGGGGAAATCAGATATATTATTTCTCCCTCGGATGCCCCGATGGATAAGGCGAGTTCTTTGCCTAAAATTATTCCCGGCGGTAAAACCCCCGAGTCGGATGCCACCTGAGGCCTTATTTTTTCTACTAATGCCTTTTTGTCATAACCCTTAATCGGACTCCCGCCGGATTGGGGGTCAATGCCTCTTAATACGGCTCCGGAAATACCCGAGGAAGACCTCAGCATCACCTGGGAATAAACAAAAGGCGCTGCGGACTGCACTCCGGGCTCGGCCTTAACCTTCCGGATAACTTCTTTATAGTCTGCTATAGTGCCCCCGTGGCGGCGGATGATAATGTGCGACTCAACGCCTAAAATCTGGGATGTAAAATATGATTCGGCCCCGGACATTACGGCAATGACAATAATAAGTGCCATCACACCGACAGTCACACCGGCCATGGAAAGAAAGGTGATAAAGGAAATAAAGGCATGTTTATGTTTTGACCTGAGATACCGGCCACCTACAAAATACTCAAAAGACATGGACCATTCCATATATGAAGTTACGAATCACACTTAAAAACATCCGGTCACAAATGGTTAATGCCTGTGATGCATTGAACCGGATATTATAACGCCACATTCTCAAGGACAACCGATTCTATTTCAGTCAAGCAGGAACATCACATTGCACTTTTTTCAAATTAACGCTTATATTAATATTATGATTTTTCTGTGGGTTTCATGTGAGGAAATAAAATAACATCACGGATGGATGCTGAATTAGTCAGCAGCATGGCCAACCTGTCAATACCGATACCTTCGCCTGCGGTGGGCGGCATTCCGTATTCCAGCGCTCGGATATAATCCTCATCAATGATGTGGGGAGTTTCATCCCCGGCTTCCTTGTTTTTGAGTTGCTGTAAAAATCTGTTTTTCTGGTCTTCCGGGTCGTTTAATTCTGAAAATCCATTGGCGATCTCCCGGCCGGCAATAAATAATTCAAATCGATCCGTCAATTCAGGGAATTGCTTATTGCGTCTTGAAAGCGGCGAAACCTCAACCGGATAAGCAGTGATGAATGTCGGCTGAATCAATTTCGGTTCCACAAGGGCATCAAATATTTTTGTCATGATCTTTCCAACGCCCATCGAATCCTCGGAACGGTTACCGAAGGTAATCCCCTTTGACAAAGCAAAATTAATCAGTCCGTCTTTATTAGTAAATAACACCGGATCCACACCGGCGATTTTTTCCAGGGACTCCTGCAGGGGCATGCGCCTCCATGTACCGCTGAAATT
>JAHECJ010000024.1:7776-11260 GCA_024641805.1 Desulfococcus sp. | reverse complement strand
TCATGAGTGTCGCGAGATCAAATCCCTGCCGGTTCCAGTCAATTGTCATCAGCTTGTAAGGAGAACCGGTATATTTGTCAATGACGCTGTTGCCCCAGGCTGTTGAAATCAGCGTATGGTATTGTTCAAGAAGGTGTTCTGTTTTGCGGGAAGCGCCCCAAAGCGTATAGCATGCATGGGCTTTTTGCATGAAGATTCCGGCAAATTCCTGCCGATTCCGTTCAAGCCAGAATTTTGCCGTCAGTTCACAGGCCAGGGCTTCCTCGTTCACATAACCGTTTTCGCGGGCCAGGCAAACGGCGCGGTCATAATATTTCACCGCATCCTCATTTTGTTTTAAGACCCTTGCCGTTTCAGCTTCCACTAAAAAAAATTTATGGGCATAGTTTGCGGGTGCATGCTCCATCCATTTTTTCATTCGGACCTGGGCGGTGCTTACCCGTGCCAGAGTCTGGCTTTTCTCTATTTCGGAGAGGGTGTCGCAAACCGCCAGCCGGGAAAGTGAATCAAAGAAATCGCAGACCGGAACCACCGCATTTCCGGGGACGCGTCCGGCAAGCTTTTCTGCCAGGTCCGCATGTCTGATCGCATCCGAATATTTTTCAAACAGATAACAGATCAGCGTCTTGCAGGAATGCATATAAAAAAGCGCAAGGGTGTCATTACCGCTGTTCAGCATCGGTTCCATGCTTATTTCGTCAAAGACATCGCCGGCAAGGATGCAGGGCGTTTCATTTTTTCCCAGCAGGTTCAGCACCGCCTGGTGGAAAATCGAAAAATAGATGTCTGCATGCATCTGTTTGAGGTGCCGGGCATCATCGGTGAATTTTGCCATTTGACGCTCGATGTCTGCTAACGGGTTGCCGCAGAAAAAGGAATGGTAGCTGGAAAAAAACGTGCAGTAGCTGGCAAATTCATAGTCACCGGTCTCCACTCCGGTATGATACGCTGATAATAATGGCTCTAACGATTCCCTCAGGTGAAATTTCCAGTGGTTGATCCCTGCGTAGAAAATGGTATACACTTCCGCTTCCAGCTCTCTGGCGTCAAAACGGCTGAGCAGTTCCAGCCCCAGCCGGCCGAATCGGTGGCCGGTTTCTATGTCGCCGGTATATCCGCAGAGGATGATGCCGAAACCGCTGTACGCGATGGCTGAATTTGAAAAGTTGCCGTATAAAAAGGACAGCTTCACCTGCCGGCATACCAGAATAACGAACCAGTCCCGCGACAGCTGGTAAGAAGCCCCGAATATCGATCCCATAATTTTCATGGCCGCAAGCGTTGAGGGATCGGTCATTTCAGGAAGGTCTGCCAGGTCCTCGACATTTATTCCGGACAGATCCGCAATGGTTTGTTCGAGGATTTTGTGGATATCATCCACGGTCGGCTGTGCCGGGAGATCCACCCCGATGTCTTTGAGAATTTCCCGGGTCATTTTCAACGCTTCGAAGCGGCGGTCTTCGGATATTAATGACAGAATTCTGGTTTGATAGATATCCACACGGTCTAAAACCGTCCGGGCATTTTGTATGACGATGTCAAAGAGCCGTTGAGTTTCAGTATATTTCCCGCAAAGCCTCGCGGCTTCGGCGCATTCCACGTGCAGTTTCAGTGTCAAAGAGTATCGCCGCAGCCAGCTGTCATCGTCTAAGAGCTCTAATCCGATCGAATAATGGCTGAAGGCCGGTTCAAATGCGGCGAGCGTTCGGGCTTTATTGCCGGCAACCAGGTTGAGCTCCGCCGCCTCATCCCTTTCCTGGCGGTCGGAAATCAGGTCTGCGGCCATATTCAAATGGTGGATCACGTCAAAGATGTTTTCCTCATACAGGTGGGGGGCAATTTTTTCAAACAGGAGCCACCCGATTTTCAGGTGGACGGGTTTTTTGTTTTCCTCCGCGATTAGCGCGTAGGACGCCTGGCGTACGCGGTCATGGCGAAACTTAAAATGTTTCGCCATGGAAGGCCCGATTTCTTCGGTTGCCCTCATCATATTGTTTTTGGGGATGGTCAGCACCAGATCCTCACGGATGGCGGGCAGCAGATGTTTGATAATTTCCGAATCGGAAAATCCGGTGATGGTTCGAAGGGTTTTCAGGTCAAAATGACTGCCGATACATGCCGCCATCATCAGGACGGTTTGAGTTTCCGCCGACATGAGTTCCAGGCGGCGCAAAAGCAAATCCACGACGTTATCCGTTATGTCCAGGGCCCGAATATTCGGAAGATTCCATTCCCAGTAGCCTTGTTCACCATTAAAATTCAGCAGCTTTTCCTGATAGAGCATAATCAGGAACTGGTTGACAAAAAACGGGTTGCCGGCGGTTTTGCCGACCACCAGTTCCGCCAGGGGACTGACCGGCCGTATGCCGCTTTGCAGTGTATCGGCGATCAGTTGAATAATATCCGGCTGGGTTAACGGGTTCAGGTGAATTCCGGTAACATCGCAGTTTTCTTTTTCCAGGTTTTTCAGGGTTGTGAATAATGGATGGGCGGCGGTAATTTCGTTGTCTCTATAGGATACAATTAAAAACAGGTGTTTGTTTTTGCCTTCCATCATCACGCCTTCGATCAGTTTGAGTGTGGCGCTATCCACCCATTGCAGGTCGTCTAAAAAAATGACCAGCGGGTGGTCCGGGGCGCAGAATACGCGGACAAAATCCAGCATCACGCGGTTAAAGCGGTTTCGGGTTTCAATGGCATCGACTTTTTTTACCGGCGGCTGGGGGCCGATCACCAGCTCCATGTCCGGAATCACATCAATAATGATCTGGCCGTATACGCCCAGCGCAGTCAGAAGCCGGACCTTCCAGTGACGGAGATTTTCCTCGCTTTCGGCCAGCAGCTGCTTGACCAGTTCAGCAAACGCCAGGACCAGGGCGCTGTAAGGCACATTGCGATGAAAGGGGTCGAATTTGCCGACAATGAAATAGCCTTTTTCCCGGGTGACGGGTTTGTGGATTTCCTGAACCAGGGATGTTTTGCCGACCCCGGGGTTTCCCGAAATGACTGCCATGTGGATGCTTCCCCGGCTGGTCTTTTGAAACAACGCCATCAAGGTTTCGATTTCCGCGTCCCTGCCGTAAATTTTCTGTGAAATACGGAGCTTTTCGGGATAGTCTTCCTCTGCCAGGGAAAACGGTTCGATTCTGCCGAAGGTCTCATATTGACTTTGGCAGCGTTTAAGGTCTTTGATGAGCCCTTGTCCGCTCAGGTAGCGATCCTCGGCGTTTTTGGAAAGCAGCTTTATGATGATTTCCGATAGCACCCCGGGTATTGTCGGATTGACGGAATCCGGTGCCTCGGGCTGTTTCGCCAGGTGACGATGAACCAGCTCCAGCGGGTCCGTGCTTTCAAAAGGCAGGCGGCCGGTCAGTATCTGATAAAACAGAACCCCCAGGGAATAAAAATCCGTCCGGTAGTCGATGTCGCGGTTCATCCGGCCGGTCTGTTCCGGTGACATGAACGCCAGGGATCCTTCCATGGC
>JAHECJ010000024.1:0-7766 GCA_024641805.1 Desulfococcus sp. | reverse complement strand
GCAATGTTGATGCTTTTGGGTTTTTCGCCAGGCAGTTCGGTGGCATAGCGGAAATCGACCACCCAGACCTGGCGGGTATTCCGGTTGACAAACATGTTTTCCGGCTGGATATCCTTGTGGATGATATTTTGCCGATGCAGTTCGCTCAAAACCCCGGCCGCTGAAATGGCGAGTTTCAGAAAATCGGAAATATCTGTTTTTTGAGAACGGATATAATCTGAAAGCAACAGACCGTCGATGGGATCCGTAATAATAGCAAGGCCGTCGGGGCAGGGTTCAACGGCATGGGGAATCGGGATGCCGGTCCCTTTCAGCTTTTTAATCAGTTCATATTCATAGCGCAATCGGATTCGATCGGAGGCTGCTTCAGGGCCTGAAAAATGGGTTTTAATCATCACGGGCCGGGAGTCCCGCTGCCTCTGGGCCTCAAAATAAAATCTTCGGTTTCCCCTGCCGATTTCTTTTATGATTGTATAGCCGGACAGGTTGATCATAGTTGTTTCCTCAAAAAGAAGACAGCAGTTGCTGTCGGAAGTTCATGCCGATTTGGCAGTTATTGCTTTTATGGTAGGGGATTAAAGTTTCGTAAGCAATATGAATTTATATGGTTAATGGATTGGCATTTTTTATGCCAAAAACCGATTGCGGTGGGATTAATTTTGGACGCACAAAGTTCCTTCTGCCTGTCCGGGCAATGTTTGTTCATTGATATTATGGCGCGTTGAATTTATATTAATAGAACATTGAAAGATTTGATCCATAAAGAAAGGAGCTTTTTATGAAAATCCTGGGCATATCCGGAAGCTGCAGAAAAGATGAAACATCGGGCGTTTACAGGCTGGTTCAATCCGTGCTGGAAAATACCGGTATGGAATATGAACTGGTGTCATTGAGGGGCAAAATGATTTCCGGATGCATCGCCTGCCTGGGATGCGTGACCGACAATGTCTGCAAAGTGAAAGATGACATGGAGTCCCTTCGGGATAAGATTGTCGAGGCAGATGCCTATGTCATCGGAGCGCCTAACTGCTATTCGACTCTGAATGCCGTTACCCATGCGTTTCTGGAACGCTGGTTCCAGTTCCGGCACCAGGAAGGAAACCTGCTCTGGGGAAAACTCGGGGTGGCCGTGGGCGTGGGTGGAATGGACGGCCGGCTTCCCGCAGCGGACATTGAAAAATTTTTCCTGTATTCGTTTATAGAAACCGTGGCCGCAGTGACAGGCCAGGGGGCTGCCTCCTGTTATACCTGCGGCTATGGCGAAACCTGCGGCGTGGGAGTGCCGACCATGCTCTATGGCGAGGGAGTTAAAATCACCCCGGACATGGTGCCGAATGTGGTCAAACAGCCGGATGTTATGAAAGCTGCTGTTGATGCGGGCAGGCTTCTTGGCCAAAGATTGAATGCGGGGCATGAGCGCAGCCAGGTGACCCTGCGCATGCAGGCCAAGATGATGGAAAGGCTCGGAAAAAGTGCAGAATGAATAAATGGATTAAACGAATATAAAAAAGAGCGCCATCCTTTTCTTGAAGATCAATTTGCGGGGGCAAAGGCATTGGTCGAAGTTAATCGTCAAGTTGTTTGGATATGGTAAAAATGAATATGCCATCCAATCAAGAAACACGCAGGTCCAAATGAAACGGGTTGTTCTGGTTCAATTGCCGGTTCCCCAGTCAAACTTCGGCAGGCAGACAGGAAACGTTCCGTTGGCGGCCGCATGCCTGAGCCGGTCTGCGGCTTCTCTGGACAGAGTCCATGTGGAAATTCTTCCGGAAAGCATGGTCTCTTATCTGGCAGATGCGGCCCTGACGGACCGGATACTTTCACGGAAGCCTGAAATCGTGGGCTTTTCCGTCTACTGCTGGAACCTGGACCGATCCCTGCACATGGCCGGGCAGCTCAAGGAACAAATGCCGGTCAGGATTATTTTCGGGGGGCCGGAAATCACCCCGGACAATCCCCGACTGGCAGAAGCCCCGGTTGATTTTCTGGTCTATGGGGAAGGGGAGGCGGTTTTCAAAAGGCTTCTTTCGGATTCACGGTTCTGGTTGCAGCGACAGGCTCACGGGACGTCCGACGGGTTCTTCGAATCCAGCCCCAGCCCGTATCTCGGGGGGGTGCTTGAACCTGAATTCGGAAATGTCATGCTCCTTGAAACCCAGCGCGGCTGTCCGTTCCAATGCGGCTATTGCTATTATAACAAGTCCCGCCGGGGTCTTGCATTCGCGAAAGAACCCTTGCTCCTTGAGGCCATCGACTGGGCCCTGCAGCAGAGCATCGGGGAAGTCAATCTCCTGGACCCCTGTTTAAGTGCACGACCCGGTCTCAAATCTTTTCTTGAAGAAATCGCTGTGCGCAACCGCCCGCGGCGGACCGGGTTTGTCAGCGAAATTCGGGGAGAATCCGTGGATGAATCGTTGGCGGATCTGTTTCAGGCGGCCGGGTTTCTCTGGTTTGAAATCGGGCTTCAATCCACCAACCCGGTCGCCCTTGATATCATGAACCGTCGCACGGATCTGAACAAGTTCCTAAACGGAGCCCGTCTCCTGAGGGATAGAGGAATTTCACCCCGGATTGATCTGATCCTGGGGCTTCCCGGAGACAACCTGGCGGGCTTTCAAAAGTCGGTGGATTTTATTGTGGATCATGATCTGACCGGCGATGTCCAGGTGTTTCCCCTGTCGGTCCTTCCCGGTACCGACTTCCGGAAGCGAAGCCGGGCTCTTGGGCTTAACTTTACATCCGCCCCTCCTTATTCGGTTATTGAAACCCCGACTTTCTCGGGGGAGGAAATGGGGCTGGCCATTGACTATGCCGAAACTTGTTTCAATGTGTCGCTGTATCCTTTTCCGCTGCCGGATATCGCCTGGAGGAAACCGGGAAATCGAAAAGCCGAAGACGTTTTTGTGGGAATCGGAAGTAAAAACGCTTGCGCTAAACTATATCTGGATTCCGCTCGCACGTCGGATGAGATCCGGAATATCGCAAAAAATCTCACTTATCCGTACCAGATTTTTGTCGACTGCGGCTTTTCAGACCATGAAAACTTATGTCGTCTCCTTTCCGTGCTGACCGTTGCCAATCCTTTCACCCCTTTTGAAATCGTCTTTCTTTCCCCTTCCCGGCTTCCGACCCGGGATCAGTTACTGTCCGCTATCCGTCTCAGCCGCCCGCAATTTATGGATATTGAGCAGCGATTTTTGTTCCGTGATACCGGAAACCGTTCGGTGATCTTTACGCTAGTTTCCGAAACTACGAAACGACAGTTTACAGGGGAAATGGAGCGCCAGCTTTTCTGGTGGAAAAGACCCGAACTGCCCGCACAACAGGAGTTATCTGATCTGTTTCATCTCGACGGCGTTCTCATCGATTCGCCCCTGCCCGAGGAGACGCTCGTTCACTGGCAGGATGAAATGGCTCCGACAGCAGACAATATCCCGCATGTTGCCTTTGCCGATCTTGCACTTCAAACCCGTTGGCTGTTAAAAACAAACGCCGGTCAGTATGCCGAATCCTTACTCCGCACCCTGGCCTGAAACCCGATCGAATACTGTCATTTGTAAAAAGTAAAAGAGACAATGCCGTCTCTGACATTGTCTCTTTTATCTTTCAAATTATTACAACTGCCTGATAATGGAAAAATTTCCTTTGTTTGTTACGGAAGACAGTTTGTGCACTCCGCATTATTCCATTTGTTGGGAGTGTTGATCATTTTATTGACCCAATCGACAAAGGAAACACCGTCCGCGGATGATTCCGTAAAAAATTTGGGATCCATCATGATGGTATGAACGGTTCCGGCACCGATGTAATACCGGTAATTGGGTGAAGCTGCTGCCGTGCTATAGGAATAATAAAGCATTGTGGGATTCCAAACATAGGCGGCATATCCTAATTTAGCCGGATCATACCATAAGGTAGGATCAGTTATATTTAACATGACATTATAAAAAAAGATCTGAGTCTGGTCAAAGGCTGTTGTGTATTGGGCCAGCCGGCTCAAGGGATATTCGGCGGCAATAGCTGAATACACCACCGGCATAGTCAAGCTTGGGTTGTATCCGCCCGGGAAAATCCAGTCCGGCATCTGAACATTCCAATTAAGAATCCCTTGCGTGGGAAATGTCGATCCTGTCATAACACCGGCGCCGGCGTCACCCAGAAGATAGACATTAGACCATTTAAACGCTTGTTTTATAAATGGGAATGCCAGGGTCGCGCCGTAACTTCCGGCACTGGACCCGGTGACGAAAATTTTCCCCGGGTAATTGGTGTTGTTTTCCAGGTAGTTGAGTACTGCTTTAAAATTTACGAACCCGCGATGCTTAATCGTAAATGGGCCATATTGCGCGTCATTGGCGCCCCAGAACAGGTCGCCGGTGCAGTAGGGGATATACACAAATCCCCAGTCTTTAAACGGGTTATTTTTTTTCGTTTGATCAAAAAGTCCATATCCCGCCATGTCGTCGGTAAACATCGGTAATACTTCTTGCTGCTGCTGTGTATAGGTCGGAAAATACACACAGTTCATAAGGTCCCAGCAGGCCCCGCCGCCCTGGAAAAACACAACGATATTGTTTTTTTTGCCGCCTTTGACAAAAAAAGTAAATTCGCCATCCGAGGTGCCGGGAGCGCATGAACATGACGGTGTCAGTCCATTGAATTCAAATCCTGCGGGGTTGATCTCCGTCCATTCATCGGGTAAACTGCCGGCTATGGCGATAGAGACAGTTAACAGAAAAGATAAGAAAAAAATACCGATCTTTAAAATTTTGAAGCGCTTCATGCTTTCCCCCTTTATGTTTATACGTTTAGCGTACAAAAAAGCCGGGCTGCCCTTTACAGGCAGCTCGGCTATCTTTTGAAGATTCGGTGAATGTCGGGTGAATATCTGGTGGAGATCCGTTAAAGATCCGTGGCTTTCCGTCCTATTCTCACGAATAGTTTGGCTTTTTACATAATATATATAATATAAAACAGGGAGATAAATAAATCAGCCAAAAGGTTATTTTTTCCAAGAAAAAGGCCCCAGAAGATACGTTAAAAGTTCCAACTTTGGGTGTAGGTATTTTGTAAGCCTTTCGCTGATAGGTGAAATCGATTTATTCGGAATTTTTTTATGTACAAGGATAACGAAATGAAAATACAAAGCATTGCGGTCAGCAAAAAAAAGGGAACCCGAAAAGAATGCGTGGACCAGGCAAGGCTCTTGGAGAATTTTGGTCTTGAAGGCGACGCCCATGCCGGGGACTGGCACCGGCAGGTGAGTTTTCTGGCATCGGAAAGCATCGAGCAGGCCCGATCGCAGGGGTTGGATGTCACGTTCGGCGATTTTGCGGAAAATATTGCCACAATCGGCATAGACTGGAAAGCGCTGCCGGTCGGTACGCGGGTTCAGCTGGGCGATACGGCAATTGTCGAAATCACTCAGATCGGCAAGGAATGTGTCAAAAAATGCGCCATTTATTACCAGGCCGGAGACTGCATTATGCCAAGAGAAGGGGTGTTTGCCAGGGTTTTGGCCGGGGGGGTCATCCGGATTGGTGATCCATTTGAAATTATTGAATAAAACGCAACCGTGAAGCGCCCAGGCAAGCCTTGTTGACAATATTCTGAAGACGGATTATTGATTAATACAAACTGTAATGATTCTTATCCGTTAAATAATGTTGTCATACATCTGGAATTGAGTTGACATAATTCCTGTTGGAAGGCTGCCAGCCATGAAAATTTTGATCGACATTCTGCAGAACGACGAAGAATGGCTGATGGGGCGAATTCTTGAGTACGCCACAAAGCACAATTACACAAAATACACTTCTACTTTGAAAGAAGCATGGCGTCTTTCAATATCCGGCCTTACCCGGTCAATCGTGGATGAAATAAAACAGAACCGGACAGACATCGCGCTCAGCCCGGATGACGACTACAGCGATGACCCGGTCGCGCAGTTCGGAATCGCGGAAGCACAGCGGCACAGGAAACGGGGAGTAGGCATCGGTATGTTCCTCGGTCTTTTGAAATATTACCGGCAGACCTACAAAGATCTGGTGGCTGTTTCGGGGCTTGAAGCTGCCATGAAAACCCGGTGCGATCATTTTATCGAACGCTGCTTTGACAGGATAGAAATCGGATTATGCAGTGAATGGGTGAATTTGCCGATTGATGAATTTATTGCGCAGCTTCAGGCCAGCAACCGGGATATGACCAATGAAAAGAATAAATACCTGACCACTTTTGAAAGTCAGCAGGATCCTACTATCCTGTTAGATCAGGCAAGCAGGATCGATAACATCAACCAGGCGGCAGCAGAACTTTTTCTGAAATCATCAGATCCCGGTGCGCACTATTATTATGTACTGAAAAAAAATTATCTGGCGGCAGGCGAAAATGAGGAAGAAGATGCTGTAGAATTTATCCGTGGCACTTTCATTGAAAAACTGCTGCCATGGCTGGCGAGAGAAATCGAGGACTTTAAAAAAGGTTCGGATTCAAAGATAATCTTTGAAAAAGTCATCCCCATAAACGGTACCAGCCGTTATTTCCGGGTCAAGCTTTCAATGATGCTTGATGTCAGCAGAAAATTCAACGGGACGATCATTCATATTGAGGACAGAACCACGCTGAGAAATGCGGAAAAGGAAAGGGAAAAACTGATTGACGAACTGCAGAAGGCCCTTATCGAGGTTCGCAAATTAAGCGGCCTGTTGCCCATCTGTTCCTTTTGTAAAAAAATCAGGGATGACAGGGGGTATTGGAGTCAATTGGAATCCTATATCTCAGATCGTTCCGAGGCCAGGTTCAGTCATGGCCTATGCCCTGAATGTATCAATACCCACTATCCGGATCATGCCAATAAAGTTGAAAAAAAGCCGGGTCAGGCATCCTGACTTTTTTCCTGTTCTCACGAAGAATCGCGGGAACAGGAAGCAAAGCATTATCATGAATCACTTCAACTCTTGAGAAATCCAGGCTTACCGGCTGCCGATCATCTCAACGAATGCCCCGACCCTTGTTTTCAGTTGTTCCAGATCATCCATGCTGTAATCCGTTTCAACGGAAAGCATGGGAATGCCTTCTTTTTTCATGGCTTTTTCGATTTTCAGCGTCTCATTGGCATAGGGCTGGCAAAACATCAGGGAATAATGTATCACACCGTCCACGTTGAGTTCTTTTGCCATGGCCGTGATGTTTTCCATTCGTTCGGTATTGGGCGTAAAACAGGCGCAGTCGATTTTTAGATACCGGTCGCAGATCGCATCGATCATACCCTCTAACGTGTCCGGAGATTCATCCACCAGATCCCTCGTATTTCTTGTCCCGATGCAGGATTCCTCGCCCACGACCACGGCATTGGATCCCTCTATCACGAACGGCAGTTTCCAGTTGGGTACTGCCATGGGACAGCCGGATAAGAGCAGGCGGGGAACGCCGTTTTTTGAGATTCCCTGGTTTTTTTGGATCCGCTTTTCGATCTCGTCACATAACTGGTTGATGCTTGTGGTAAACCGCAAGGGGTCATCATAAAAACTCACCTGATTGACCAGCAGGACATCGCGCCCGGAAATCGGCACCGGCACCGCGGCCCGGAGCCGGTTCAGGCGCTGCAGGGCCCTGCGCCGCTCATTAACGGTTTTGATGGATTGTTTCAGGCGGTCTGCCGTAATTGTATTTCCAGTCAGGGTTTCCAGTTCGGCTTTGAACCTCAGAATTTCGGCTTTCCATAAATCCCTATCACACGCATTCTTCTGCTGGGGAACTTCCAT
>JAHECJ010000502.1 GCA_024641805.1 Desulfococcus sp. | reverse complement strand
TGACTTCAAGGCTCCCGCCGACATAATAATCCCCGGTCTTATTATTCAGATACCACACGCCCGGATGATTCGTATCCAGGGTTTCATAGATCTGTCTGGCTTCTTTTTCACGGTCCACCGGCCAGAAATCTTCCACATGCATGACCGCAAGCAAAAAACCTTCCGAATCCCTCAGTGCGATGGATTGACCGGCTTCAAGCTTTTTGGCAAAAGATTCAGACACATCCAGGCAGACGGGAACCGGCCAAAGAACATTATTCTGCAGCCGCATTCGGTCCAGAACCGACTCATAATCCGACCGGACCATAAAGCCCTTGAGCGGAGAAAACCCGCCGATGGCAAGCAGTTCAAGGTCGCAGATCTGGCGGTCATTTAACGAAATATCCGGAATATTGAGGGCTATCTCCTTCAACAGCCGTGCGCGGTCATCATCCACCAGCAGGTTTACCAACCGACCGCCATGGGCATCATTGATTGAATCCGGCATGCAGGACTACCTTTCGGAATTAGATGTATTTGGCTAATGTTTACCGTTAGACACAAAAAACCAGGGATTGAGCAAATTTTCCTTATTATATAAAAGCGGCTCGCCATTGTCCGCCCTGAAAACAGAAGCGCCGGCACATTCGGCGATGATATGACCGGCCGCCGTGTCCCATTCCATGGTCGGCCCCAGCCGCGGATACACGTCCGCGCTTCCTTCCGCCACCCGGCACAATTTCAAGGAACTGCCGGCAGATATAAACTCTACCGGGTCATATTCCGTTCTTTTCTTTTCCACATAGTCTTCGAGTTCTTTGGTGGCATGGGACCGGCTCCCGACAATCGTATACGGGCGCGATTTCCGGGGATGAGCATCAATTGCAGTTGATTTTTGGATAACCGCGTCGAGGGACATGTTTTTCAGGCGAATGGTTGCATCCAAATTTAAAAAATATGCCCCGAAATCTCGGGCGGCAAAATACAACTGTTTCAGGACCGGCACATATATCACGCCCATCACCGGTTGTTGCCCTTTGAGCAACGCAATATTGACCGTAAATTCATCATTGCGCTTTACAAATTCCTTGGTCCCGTCCAGCGGGTCAACAATCCAGAGATACTCCCAGTGCTTTCGGACCTGATAATCAATTGACGCGCCCTCTTCACTCAATACCGGAATGCCATGCCCTGAAAGATGCGACAGGATAATATCATGCGATCGTTTGTCCGCCAGCGTCAGGGGAGACTTATCGTCTTTTTCCTCAACCGTGAATTCCTGATGGTAGACTTCCAGAATGGCATATCCCGCTTCCACGGCGGCAACAATTGAAGGCAAAATCAAATCCGGAATATTCATAAACGATGATTTCTCTTTTTGAAATTAAATTAAGACATTGAAATTCAAGTTAATCAATAAAATACTGCATCAGCAACATAATAGCTGTTTGATTTTATGAAATAAATTATATTGATAGGACCGTAAACAGCCACAAACTAAACAATCACATGATCTAAGTCAATATATAAATCTGACAAATAACAGCAAAATAAGCATTGACTCAGTTCATGATCATTTTATAATTAGTACGATTATATTTTTAATCGAAGATTCTGCCTGCGCTCCATTCCATACGGGAATAATGTCGCATTTAAATTTGAATCCGTCATCTCTATCAATATTAAAAAATGCCGGATGAAAGATATGGAAACCACATGAAAGACGGGACTATCAAGAAATTTGATTCGGTCTATGGTTCCAATGACTGTTATTACGGCGTTAAACTTAGACAGGAATTTACTGATTTCTTTAACCAAAAATCCATTTCCGGGCAGACCGTTCTTGATCTTGGATGCGGAGAAGGCAGATATTCGCTGTTTATGGCAAAGAAAGGATGTGATGTTGTTGCCATTGACCGTTCATCCGAAGGCATTGAAAAACTGAAAAAACAGGCCGGCCATCAGGGGCTATCGATCTCTGCAGAAGTTATTGATATTGAAGACTTTATTTTCGAAGAAAATCAATTTGATATCATCATTGCAGCAACTGTCCTCGATCATCTTTCTGACGAGTTACGTTTACGGACAATCAATGGCATCAAAAAAGCGCTGAAACCGGGCGGTACGATTTATATTAATGTTTTTACCGTAAACGACCCCGGCTGCATCCAAAATCAAAATACGACTGACGCCAAAAGTTCTTCAAATGTCAGCGATACAGCCGAATGTATGGAGTATTATTTTGAACCGGATGAACTCACATCTGTTTTCAGAGACTTTAATATATTATATTATTATGAAGGACTCGAACCGGACCTTTCCCACGGCCGTCCTCATAATCATGGATGGGCCTGTCTGCTGGCGTGCAAGCCTTAGTCTGTTTTCTTTCAGCCCAATATATTGATCAATTATGCCTCCATTAAAAAAATTCCATAATAAGACCCGTAGATAAGCAATATACTGTTTGTAAATACCTAATTCCTTAGAACAAACATTCATTGAATATATTGCTTGATTTTTTATGTGAGCATTTTCTCAAAACTTGACGCATATTTTTTTTTGAGATATATTCCCTCCTTTAATTTGAATTAGAGCATAAAAGACGCAATTAATATACGTTGCGAAAGGAATAATAATGGATTTTTATGAACTGGTGCGTGGCCCCTTTGCATGGGTTGCCCTTATCATATTTTTCTTGGGATGCATTTTTCGGGTTTCCGCCACGTTAAAAAAAGGACGCCATAAAAAAATACTCTACCCGCTTAAAAGCTTAAAAGGCGGTATCAGGTCAATTGCCCATGGAATCATACCTTTTGGATCCAGATATATGAGAATGCATCCTGTGTTTGCAATTGTTACGGCCATTTTTCACATTTGTATTATTATTCTTCCGGTATTTCTGCTCGCCCATATTATTCTCTGGTATGAATCCTTTCAAATATTGTGGTGGAGTATTCCTGAACATATAACAGATATCATGACTTTGTTTGTTGTCTTATCCTGTCTGTTCTTTCTGTTTCGAAGAATTATTGTGCC
>JAHECJ010000501.1 GCA_024641805.1 Desulfococcus sp. | reverse complement strand
AGGTTCGGAAATGATCAAAGTTGAAAAGCAGATCGTTTCTATGATGTTGAAATCACCTGAAATATTGCCGGAAATAAAAAAACGCAAGGTTTTGTCGTATTTTTCTGATAAACGGCTGATAGAAATCGCGAAATTGGTGCTTCAATATCCCGTTTATGGGGATGAGGATCTTCCAAAATTAATGAATCACCTTGAGTCCGCCGATCTCAAAAACATGATTGCTTCACTGGTGATTGAAGATGTGTGCAGGGATTTAAATAACTGTGAGCAGCTGTTGTCCCAATTTATTAATGGCATCAAGAGGCGCCGGAACAGTTTATTGAGTCAAATTAAATCTGCTGAGGAAAGTAATGATGATGAATTGCTGTTTACGCTTTTGAAAAAAAAACAGGAACAATTGATAAACCGCTAGACTTAGAATTGATTTGATCGATTTAGAGGTTATCTTTCTAAAAAAGTATTTTGTATTCAGGAGGCACGAATTTATGGCAAAAAAGCCCACGATCGATAAAGGTGAACAGGAAATTGTCCAGCAGGAGGAGATGGATAAACTCGTCACTCAGGGAAAGAAGCAGGGATATTTGACAATAGCCCAAATCACCAAAGGGCTTCCGGATGAGATGATGACGCCGGATCAAATCGACGAGACGCTGATGTGGTTTGATGACCATGATATTGAGGTCGTTGAGAAAAAGAAAATGATCAAGGCATCGGAAAAGAAAGATGATGATGATGATGATAAACTTTCTGAAACCGATGAAGTAGATTCCCTTTCGACGTATGGCACTGTCACCGATCCGGTTAAAATGTACTTGCGGGAAATGGGGATGGTGACGCTGTTGTCCCGTGATGGTGAAATTGATATTGCCAAAAAAATCGAAGCCGGCGAACAGGAAGTCTTGAGAGCCATGCTTGAGACGACGCTGGGAGTTGACAGTATTATCAACCTCGGAGATCAGATTGCGGCCGGAACACTTCGGCCCAAGCATGTGCTGCGTGATATTGACGAGGGCGACACGATCATCGATGAATCCATCCAGATTGAAAAATTTCTTGAGATGATTGATGCTATCAAAGAAATTGATGAAGAAAACCATGAATTGAGGGAGAAACTTTTTTCATCAAAGAAAATGGATCCTGAAGAACGGCGGCGGGCCAAACGATCCGTGCGACGGCGCAATCGGAAAATATTCGAATATTTCAAGGAATGGCGGCTTGAGAGCAATGTCATCGACGGTATAGAAGAAATGATTCTGGAGCAGGTCGAGTGGTTTGATACGACCAATAAGGTATTTTCCAAATGTGCCTCTATTTTTGATGCGCCCGTGACAGATGTTCGTGATAAGCTTGATACCAGTGAAACAAAATTTGTTCAGTGGGCAGTAAAATGCTGTGATTCGAACAAAAAAGAAGTAACTAATATTTATAAAGATTTGTGCGCAATATCGACTCAGGTGGAGATGCGGGAGAAAGAACTGAAAGCAGATATCCGCACGTTGAAACGGGTTATTACCAGCATCGAGGAAGGCCGTCTGATGGCGAAAATGGCCAAGGGTGAACTGGTTAAAGCCAATCTCCGACTGGTTGTCAGCATTGCCAAAAAATACACCAATCGCGGTTTACAGTTTCTGGATTTGATCCAGGAAGGAAATATCGGATTGATGAAGGCAGTTGATAAGTTTGAATACCGACGTGGATACAAATTCAGCACGTATGCCACCTGGTGGATTCGGCAGGCGATCACCCGTGCGATTGCCGACCAGGCGAGGACTATTCGTATTCCCGTTCATATGATTGAAACGATTAATAAGCTGATCCGGACATCCCGGTATCTGGTTCAGGAACTCGGCCGGGAGCCGACGCCCGAAGAGATTGCAGACAAGATGGAAGTTCCTCTGGACAAGGTTCGAAAGGTCCTAAAAATTGCCCGGGAACCCATATCTCTTGAAACCCCCATTGGCGAAGAAGATGACAGTCATCTGGGAGATTTTATTGAGGACAAAACCTTTATGCTGCCATCGGAAGCGGCGATCAGCCTTAATTTATCCGAACAAACCCGAAAGGTGCTGGCAACATTGACCCCCCGGGAGGAAAAAGTGTTGAGAATGCGGTTTGGCATCGGTGAAAAAGCGGATCATACATTAGAAGAGGTGGGCAGTGATTTTGCCGTCACCCGGGAGCGCATTCGCCAAATAGAAGCCAAGGCCTTGAGGAAACTGCGGCATCCCACCCGGAGCCGGAAGCTGAAGCATTTTATTGATTCGTAATCAGCAAAAGGCATGTCCTCAACATAGCACTTGACAAAGTAATGATGATGAAGATAGAACTCAAAATTTACAAAAAATATAATTGCGGGCCCATAGCTCAGCTGGAAGAGCCACCGGCTCATAACCGGTCGGTCCCTGGTTCGAACCCAGGTGGGCCCATACTCAATCGATGATTTACATAAAGCAAACAACAATTTCCAATAAGATAAATGCAGGCGTGAAGATAGAACTTCACGCCTTTTTTATGCTGTTTTGCAAAGTGGGCGTTAACCATGACCGTCGTTAAAGATATCATTGACCTGATGGAAGAGATAGCACCCCGGAGCCTTGCGGAGGACTGGGATAACTCCGGACTGCAGTGCGGTGATATGAACTGGCCGGTGAAACATATTCTTGTAGCGTTGGATCCTTCTCCGTCGGTGGTTAAAGCCGCCTGTGAAAAAAATGCAGACCTGCTCATTACCCATCATCCTCTGATCTTCAAGCCCTTTAAAAATTTAATTTTCGATACTCCGCTCGGCCAAATTATTGAACTGTCAGTCCGGCATCAGCTTGCCGTGTTTTCAGCCCACACCAATCTTGATAGCGTCGAGGGCGGGTTAAACGATTTTTTTGCCCAAAAGATCGGGCTTAAGAATATCACTTCCCTGGCACCGGAAAAAAACGATTCACTCGTAAAGCTGGTCATATACGTTCCCGAAGATTCATATCAGATTGTATTAAATGCGATGTTGGAAACCGACGCCGGGATCATC
>JAHECJ010000023.1 GCA_024641805.1 Desulfococcus sp. | reverse complement strand
AAAGACCTGCGGGCTTATTTATATTTTGTTTTCTTGCTGACTGTTTTTCGCGTAATTCTGATTATGGTTTTTTTTGCCAAGAAGGACCCTTCGAGCGGACTTACCGATATTTTGTCAGTACTGGCCAATGGTTTCCGGTTTGACAGCCGCGTTGCCATATGCTTTATTTCTCCCACGATTCTGATGAGTCTCGTCGGCTGTTTTTTCCGGATGGATCGAATAATCGATCGCGTCCGCCTTGTTATCGCAATTATTTTCACCGCATTAACCCTTTTTATCTGCGGTTCGACCATCCCGTATTTCCAGGAATATAATAATCAGTTCGATCAGTGGCTGTACGGGTTGTTCTATGATGAT
Organism: Desulfococcus sp.; assembly: GCA_024641805.1. Classification (GTDB taxonomy): domain Bacteria; phylum Desulfobacterota; class Desulfobacteria; order Desulfobacterales; family Desulfosalsimonadaceae; genus SURF-3. The sequence continues at coordinate 10,932 of JAHECJ010000023.1, read as the reverse complement.
TTCGGCGCCATCGTCAGAACTGTCTGGTCCCAGGTCCCTGTCGTGCGGATGGCTTTTCTGTTTGTGGTTTTAATAGCACTTCTGAGTTTACTGCTTAAAAAAATCTTGAACCGGGAACCCCGATGGGTCGCCAATGCCGCAGGCCTTCCAGTATGGGGCAAAACCATCGGTACGTTATGCTTTATTTTCCTGATGGTTGTTGCTGCACGCGGTTCAGCCGGCCCCCGGCCGGTTCAGGTGAAAGACGTCGCCATCACGAAAGATCCATTTTTAAATAAGACAGTCCTTAACCCATATGAAGCGCTTCGGTATCTCTATGGAGATTTCCAGGATTTGCGTTCTGCTGTGGGGCTTCAAGCATATTTGCCGGATGGGGATATCCGGTCGGCGGTCAAATCGTTTTATAACGATCCGCGGAATCTGGACAATATCGATGATTATATGCTTCGCACGGTCAAAGACGCATCGACCACTAAGCCGAAGCATGTTTTTTTGATTGTCATGGAAGGGTACAGTGCCTGGACGATGCTTGACAGGTACCAGTCGCTGCAGACCAGCACGCAATTAAAGGCCATTGCCGAAGACGGGTTCTGGATAAAAAAATTTCTGCCGGCAGCCAATGGCACAACGGAAACGTTGACGACCATCATTTCCGGGCTGCCGGACCTGCATCTCATGATCAACTATGAGGGTTCGTCTCTTCAGCCATATCCGACGTCCATTGCGCCCATTTTTAAAAGTCTCGGATACAAAACGCGGTTTTTTTACGGCGGGTATCTCTCGTGGCAGCGGATTGGGGATTTCTGCAAGGCGCAGGGTTTTGAGGAGGTCTACGGCGCGCCGCATATGGGCCAGTGGGCACACGCCAATGAATGGGGGGTTGACGACGAGGCATTGTTTGACTTTATAGAAAAAACAGTCGTTGAAGAGGATGTGCCGAGTTTTAACATGATCATGACGACCAGCAACCATCCCCCCTATGATATTGAGGTTTTTAAGCGCGGGTATCCGGCCAGAGAGATCCCCCCGGATTTGGCGGACATCTATAACGGTGACAGCCCGATGATTATTTACGGACACATGTGGTATGCGGACCAGTGTCTCGGTAAGTTCATTCACCGGATGGAGGAGAGGGTCCCGGCCCCGGTGTTTGCAGTGACCGGAGACCATTGGTCCCGGCATTTTTTAAATAAAAATCCGACGGTTTTTGAGCGCAATGCGGTCCCTCTGGTTCTCTATGGACCGGATGTTTTGAAGGATCAACATCTTCCGGAAAACGTCGTGGGAACGCACATCGATATCGCACCGACCCTTATCTCGCTTGCCGCCCCCGATGGATTTACGTATCCTTGCGTGGGGAGAAATCTTCTGGACGAGGATGCGTATCCTGTTGCGGTGGGAACAAAATTTGTCGTTGTTACGCCGGATTTTATCATGGAAGATGCGAAAAGCCAGATTTCGGAACCGTTTCCGGAAACCGGCCGGCCCGGGGCGATTCCCCTGCCAGTCGATGCCGACGCCCTGCTCAAGCGCGCCAATGAATACTATGCCATTGGATGGTGGCGCGTGATGCGGGGGGCGGCTCTTCCCGAATGAACCGTTCTTTTATCAATTAATAAAGGAGGTGACTCAACGGTTTGTTAATAGACAAATGCCAACCGGATGTATGCCGTGTAAATTATAAAAGAAGCGCTGTCAGTGGATCTTGAGTGGATCATTTTTACTTTATAGAAAAATCAAAACTTCAAGGAGGGATTCGCAATGAAAAAAACCAGTATTTTGTTATGCGTCGTCTTGACTTTTGTATTTTTTGCGGGAATACCGGAGGTCCTTGCCGTCATGAAGGAGGCGGCCCCGGCTTCGGCTCTCAACCCCGGCGCCTCCGTTCAGCCGGGTCCTCCGGATTTGGCCGTTACGGTCAAAATTGTGCATGTGGAATCCTGGACTAAGGATGATGGCACAAAGTGTTACTCGCCTCGCCCTTATTTTACCATTACCAACAAGGGGCAAAGCGCCGCAAACAATTTCGATTATATTATTGAGTGGAAGTTAGGTCCAGGTCACACATGGCAGGTCTATACAAGTTCCAATCCGACCATTTCTCTGAAACCCGGAGAAACGAAGACAATTGATGGGAATCAACCGTCATGGGAGCAGCCATGGTGTGGAGACCCGGATTGGAAACCGGGATGGCGTATTTCCGCGGACACAAAAAAAACCGTCGCTGAAAGTAATGAAACCAATAATGTGGCTGAAAAATTTTTTGAACCATCCATTATGATTAAACGAGAAACGCCGAAGGCCATAAAGAAAGAGATTCAACCGGCTCCCGTTCAAAATCGAACTCCCATGAGGATAAGATAAGGCGGTTCTATCGCTTTGATCGTAAAAATATTTACTGCGGGATATCGTTTTGCAAACGGTTGTCAGGTAATAAAAAGACAATTAAATTTTATCCCCCCCAGCGGTTCATAGGGGGGATAAAATCCGTCAGAATTTTTCGAACACCGCCTTCAGTTGGATACTGGCAGTTTAAAGTCGTTTTCCGGACTGATAGATCCCCTAATGGTGGAGAGGGTTGGACGCATTAAGCGCTGAACTGGAATCTGATTCACCTCCCGAGGCCCAGGTTCTGCCTGTACATGGGCATGAAAAATAAAAGGATTGACCTATGTCCCGGAAAAACGGTTTATCAGGCTGTTGATCAATAAAAAAACACTATTGCACCTTTAATCGGGAAGGGCTGAAGTTCTCCCCACCAGCAAATATGCCTGAAAGTCAGCTGGCAGCAATACAACCGTCAGCCTCAATTCAGCTTTTTCATTTCACGGGGGATTTTTTTTATTTGGCCGATGGAAGGGTACACCTTCTCGTCGGTATTGTTATTTTCGTTTGATTCTTTAATTTCATGCTTGCAGTCAACCGTGACATTGAAGCCCACGGTAATTTCATCATTGGGGCATTTTCTCAATCGTATTCCGCAGTTCCCGGTTTTACTTTCTCCCGGCATCAATGACGGAAGCGGATATGCACCGAAATCATGCCAATCCCAGTTTTCATCTTTGAATCGGATATTGATCCAGTATTCACCAGAGGGCGCGTTGCCGATATTGGTAACTGTATAATTGCCATCCACGGTGTTACATATCATGCCTTTATCGGGATAATTATGTTTACCGATAGCTAATTCAAGCTTAACCGTAAGGTCAGGCAATTTGATTTCATATGCTCCGGGAACAGCCGGTGTCTGTTGCAGGGTTTTTTGCTGAGTTGGAATCTTTTGACCGGTCAATGCGTTGGGGTTTTCTGTTATTTCAAGGGGCTGGGCGGTCTCAGCCTGGGAGAGAACCTTTTTGGGGTCCGGGCATGTCGGCTGCAGTAGTTTTTGTTTAGATGTTTGGGTGCCGTTAAAAAGCGTTACTTCTACGAAAACATTTGTATCTTCTGTCAACGGAGTATTTTCAAGATAGGTAATAGTTTCTCCCTTTTTTTTCAAACGTCCCCCGGGATCAAAGGTTGCCAGACTCATCCCCGGGTTCTGGTCCTGGCCCACCTTGACGGAACAGTTTCTATGCTGGTTATCGGTTAAGTCCGCTCCCGTGTTTTTCAATTTAAATTTGAACTGGCACTGACTGGTCATACTGATACTTTCAATGTCAATTGAATAAACCTTTTTCACCGGTTTGGGGATCTGGCTTTCTTGAACTGCGGGAGATTGAGCAGGCGGCTGATTCACTATCTTTTTCATCTGTACAGGCGGGCCGGAAATCCCGATGGAAGAGAATAAGAGCATAAATCCCGCAATCCATATGATTATGGAAAGAACGCTTTTTGTTTTCATGCTTCACCTCCCTGGAAGTTGAAGAATTGATAAATTATGCAGTTGTGGATTTGGTTTTTAAACAAATGGTTATTGTTCGGGTTGAAAGCCTTTCTGCATTTTATGCAGCAACCGAAAATAATGAAATCAATCCTCCCGACAGCTGCTGAATGAATTTATTCTGAAAAAAAGAACCGGAACAAGGCGCTTTCACCGCGGGTATTTCCATTTTCGTCATATCCCCTGACCCGCCACTGATAAGTACCGTTCGGTGTAAACAGGCGGTTCAGGATAAGGGGCGGGAGCCGGTATGAGTTATCCCGGGTGTAGGCTGAAAAAATCGGCTTATCGTCGGTTTCGCCAAAGAACGCTATGAGATAAGTATCCGCCCATTTCACGCTCTGCCATTCAAACAATACGGGAGAATACATGATACCGGCATTATTTTCCGGCAGGGTCAGATCAATGGAGCGGACGTCTCCGGATTCTTCGGCGGTCACAAAATAAATTGCCTGGGGTACGGGGATGTCTGCGGACGGCGTACTGATGACAAGCTTTACAATATGGGTTCCAGGAGAAAACGTGGGCAGCGGCGGCACTTCAGGGGAGGCAAGGGTGATGCTTTCGCCATAAACCAGATGCTGGTTTACATAGTCAAGAATCCTTCCATCCACCTCCCAATATCCGGTCAGAAGCCCCGAGCCTGAGAATCGGATATCCGCAAACGCTTTCAAAAAGGGCTGGTTTCGGTTTACGGTAATTTCAGCCCGCCTGTTTTCAAAATAAAGCTGCAGGCGGGTAACTGTAAACTCGGAAGCCGCTCCCGTGCCGATAATAATTTCGATCTGCGCGGTGGCGGATAATGTGCCATCCGTAAACGTACGGGTGTAAATGATCCTTGACGTGTCCGCCTGTCTGGCTCTTTCAGATATGGCTACCGGTACATTCAATACTTCGGAAACATTGCCCACGCCATTGGCGATCGCAACATTTAACGGTCTATTGATTTCGCCGATGACCTGGTTGTTTGCCGTAAACACCCCCCTGCCGGACGTCAGCGTGACAGCCGCGGTCGAAGCATCTGAAAATGTATAAAAAATATTCTGCGTCCAGGCCATATTTCTGGCAATCATAGATGACGAAGGAGAGGCTGTTACCTGGACATCTCCGCCGATGACGATGGAAAAACTGCTGCGGATCTGTTGAACACCGGCGGCACAGGCGTCTTCGGCAGCGATCGTGAAGTGGTAGGTGCCGGCGGCCATGGGCGTTCCGGATATCCGTCCGGATGTTTCAAGGTTTAACCCCTTTGGCAAAGATCCGGCGGCCAGCCTGAATACGACAGGCGGCTGGCCGCCGGTGGTCAGAATCTGGTGGGTGTATACCTTTCCGGCGGTTCCTGGAGGCAGTATGGATGATGATGTGAAGCCCAGGGGGGAGCAGGGTGCCGGGTTAATGCTTACTGTAAAGTTGCTTCGTGCGGTCTGTGTGCCTGCGGCACAGGCGTCTGTGGCGGTGATGGTAAAGTTGTAGCTGCCGATGGCTGTGGGTGTCCCGGAAATGAGACCGGAGGCGGCCATGCTTACCCCCGGAGGGAATGATCCGGCGGCAAGGGCAAAAGAAACAGGCGGCTGGCCGCCGGTGGTCAGAATCTGATGGGAATATGCCAGCCCTGCAGTTCCTGAAGGCAAGACCGAGGACGATGTGATGTTTAACGGCGGACAGGCTGCCGGGTTAATCGTCATTGTGAAAGCTTTCTGTGTGGTCTGCGTGCCTGTTGCACAGGCGTCTGCGGCAGTGATTGAAAAGTTGTAGTTGCCGATGGCTGTGGATGTTCCGGAAATGAGGCCGGAGGCGGCCATGCTTATCCCCGGAGGGAATGATCCGGCGGTAAGGGCAAAAGAAACAGACGGCTGGCCGCCGATGGTCAGAATCTGATGGGAATATGCCAGCCCTGCGGTTCCTGAAGGCAATATCGATGAAGATGTGATGCTTAACGGAGGACAGGCTGCCGGGTTAATCGTCATTGTGAAGGTTTTCTGTGCGGTCTGGGTCCCGACAGCACAGGCATCTGCAGCGGTGACGGTAAAGTTATAGTTGCCGGCGGTTGCGGGTATCCCGGAAATCAGACCGGACGTGCCAAGAGTTAGCCCTGGCGGCAATGATCCGCCACTTATGACATACGTATAGGGTGTCATCCCCCCGGCTGCCAGAATCTGGTAAGAATAGGCGGTATTTACCGTCCCCTGGGGAAGGCCGGACGGTGATGTGACCGTGAGGGGAGTGCATTGAACCGTCAGGGCGGCAGTTGCAGGATCAGGCGGTAAGGGGGAGGGGATGCATGCACCTGACCCCCGGGCGGTGATGGTATATTGACCGGGAGTGGCATAGGCGTGGGTGATGATCCGCGTGCATGAATTTGAGGTGCACAACGGCAGACTCGTCCAGGCGGCTCCATCCCCGAAGTTGACTTCAATCGTGCAGTTCGGGGGGGCTGCGAAAACCGAATATGAAGAGGTAACCGTTACAGTTACCGGCTGGTTGACGGATGCGGGACTGGGCGATGCCGTAATCGTTATCGCCTGAGAAACTTCGGAAAAACAGGTAAAAAAAGAAAAGAGGGTACTTAAAAAGAATAGATATTTTTTCATTATGACGATTCCTTGTTTTTCTAAAGCACGAACGGCATGCTGGTCGAGAATACGAAAAGAAGAGTGAAATCGTGGCTTCGGGTATTGTACACATAATCTTCAGTGGTATTATAATATCCCATAAAACCCGCAGAGGGATTGGCCAGCCCCCATATTTTTTCTGCCAGGATATAAGCGATCCGGAAATTGGTATTATAGCTGTCCTGTTTGATGGTGTCGTCGCTGGATTCCATTCGGCTGAAAGTTCCGGCGCACTCATAGGTGATCCGCTGATCCCAGATATTTCCCCGGAGGTCCAGCGTCGCCGTTTTCGTATCCGTTCTTTCGCTTGTGGGCCGGTAACGGGAACGATTGAAAGACAACGACGGAGAGATGCTGATGCTGCCGGAAAAATAGCTTGACGAGACAGTATAATAAACGGCATCCGTATCATAGTTTTGCGGGGTTTTATCGTTTTGATCTGAATATCCGGTCTGGAATCCGAAGTTCCAGGGCCCGACCAGATAGTTGATGGTTGTCGAAACGGCGTCCGTGATATTTTCCATATGCGGGGTATATTCCGGCTCATCACTGCTTTTGATTTGCGACCGCTGATACATTAAGCCAATGGGAAGGCTGGAAAATCTGGTAAACATGTAGTTGATCTGGCCCTGACAGGTATCTGTCAGGGGATAAAGGTCATCGCCGTCCACATTGTCATTGTACTTTGAAAAAGCAACCGTGGCGGAATGGATATCATAATTGGCCCCGAAATTGACGGTCGTTCCTTCCCGGTCACCCTGAAGATAGGGATTGCCGATCACCTGGTAATCCGTGCCGGCAAATTCATACATGGCGCCATAGGAATAATCGCCCCAGAAACCATTGGCTCCCAGTTTATAGGCCTTGTCTTTCTCATATGAAAATTCATCCGAGGTGTCGGGATCATAGTCGGAAAAATCCAGTTCCGCCTCAGTGGTTAATTTATTCTCAAAAAAATCCGACAATAGTTGAAATCCCAGCACGCTCCCTTTTTTGTCTCCGCCAGCGGTGTATATGCTGTAGGAATCTCCCTTTTCCCCGCCGGCGGCATAAATAGTTTTCAGTCTCACTTTATCGGAGAGCAACCCGACTTCACCGGATACGCCCATGATATGTTCATCGGAACTCCCACCGATACCGGTGCCGCCGTTAAATCCAAACACCTCCTCGCTGTTCACGACGAACGTTTTCAATTTGAACGCGTCATAATCCACCGAAAAAGTACCTCCCCGCCTGGAAAGATTGACCGTGTTCTGCGTTTCATTCACATAAACATCTCCGACCTCGGTAGCCGCCTGAAACTGTTCTCCCCGGTAGGTTCCCGCAAGAAGATAATTGGCCGGGTTGATTCCTTTTTCAAGGGGGGAAGTTACGGCAAGATTCTGGGTCAGATACCGCAGGTTGGTGTTAAACCGCATTTCCCATGCCTGTTCTTTTATGACCGTATCATTGCCTAAATTGGATTCTGTCTTGTAACTGGTCTGGAAACTGGATTCATCCGGTTTATCCGATGTTTTTTCATAAGCCACACTCAGATCGTTTTTTGAATAAACCTCCTCAAACGGTCCGGAATGGCGGGAAAAAAAAGAAAATTCCTGCTGAACCTGGGTCCCGTCGTCGGTTGCCAGGAGAACCTGTAAGACGTGGGATCCGGCGGCCAGCATCTCCACCGGCCGGAACGAAAAGCCCGCCGGCATGATGTTGATAAGCCCGGTCATATCTGTTCCGTCCAACAAAACCAGGATGCTTTCGTAGGAATCAAAAGCGGTGACGCCACAAACGATCTCGGGCCGCTTATCGATGATTTCCAGACCCGGTTTTGGTTGGATGAGTCTAACCACATGAGTGTCGCTGGAATCTGCTATAGATACAAAGGGAATAAGAAAGATAATGCTAAAAAAAGTGATGATAAATCGGGATTTGCTGTCTGGGAAACGAAAATATCTCAGGTGCATAAGTTTTCGCGCCTAGTTTTTTAAACGGTTTAAGATCTTTAGGCAGAGGGTGGTGATCATAACCGGTCAGCCGGGAAAACGTACTATTCGATAAATATGCAAATAAATTATAACAAATATGTATTTTTATCAAATAAAAAAACTTTGACGACCGTCTGGTAGTCTTGTTTGAGTATTTATTCTAACATCTCCAGAATTTTCCTGGAGGTATATTCGCCCACATCGGCCAGACCGTCCACCGGCAGGAACCGGCGGGCGTTATTGGAGTAAAGACAGGTGACGGATGCGGGGAAGTCATCATCGGGTTCATAAAAAATATAGCACAGGGCGATTTTGGGCAGCGGGTAGACCACCATGCTGAAGTCACCACCCGCATCCGAAGGGGCTTTTTCCCCGTTTAACGCTCCTTTGATTTTTTCTATTCCGGCTTTTATTTTTTCAACATGGGGAATCAGCAACTGTTCCGTATGGGTGGTAAACGCGCCGACATAGGGCATACTGTCCGGAAATTCCTTGAATGATTTAAACGGCAGCAGTTCACACTTGTCCGGCCTTGCATTTAAAGCATACAGGGAAATCAGGATGTCGAACACCGATGATTGTTTCGTTTCGCCAAGAAAGATCCCGCCCGGGGAAATCACGCAGGCTTCACCAAATGCATTAAACACATACCGTTCGCCGTCCTGCTTTCCGGGCAGGTGTTGAGCCAGGTTTTCCGGCAATTGATGGTAAAGCCGGTTGATGTTGTTCAGCGCTATTTTTGCGTAATTGTCAGTCATAGTATATGGCTCCATGTATTGGCCGGATGCTGTTTTGCATGTTCAGCAGGCCAGGGCATATGATTATATAATTTGATCCCGGGATTTTTTTGGGATCGTAGTGCCTAAATTTTTTTTTCGGGGCTTCGTTCAGCGGCCGGGCCGCATTTATGAGTAGTCTGAAAGGCATTGGAATCCAGCGGATGATAATGAACGTGCACCTTGCGCATGAACTCGATGTTGTCCATCAGTATATTTTCCACCTGGGTGGCTATTTTATCCCCTTCGTTCACTGACAAAACGCCATCCACGCATATCGTCACGTTGGTAACAAGGTACGGACCGAATCGGTGGGCGTGAATTTCTTCAATTTCCCGAACCCCCGGGATCGGCTTCACAAATTCGGTAATCTGGTTTGCCAGATTTCTTCCCGGCAGGGTGTCCATCAAATCTGAGGTGGATTCCCGTAAAATTTCAATGCCCGTATGCAGGATAATCAGGGATACGATGGCCCCGGCCAGGGGGTCCACCCAGGGATAGCCGGCGCGGCCAAAGGAAATGCCGATGGTGGCGGCCAGGGCGGAAAATATGTCATTCCGGTGATCAAATCCCAGGGCCAGCACGGCAGAGTTTTTGGTCTGACGGCCAATGGCAAGCGTCCAGACCGTCAGGAGTATTTTTACGGCCACGGTGAATAATGCGACCCACAAGGTAATCATTGCCGCGCCGGTGAAACTCCCGTTTCCAACATAAAGGTCATACACGCCGTTTACGGAATCCCAGAAAATGGCAATGGCGGTGGTGATTACAAATGCCCCCACAACAACCGCCGCAATACTTTCCATCTGGTTGTGACCATAAGGGTGGTCCTCGTCCGGCGGTTTGCCGGAGAGTTTCATAAACACACTGACTACAATACCGTAGGCCACGTCTGAAGTGGAGTTAATGCCGTCTGCCAGCAGGGCCGGACTGTGACCAAATATGCCGATCGTCGTTTTCAGGGCCGCCAGAAAAAAGTTGGCCGCCAGTCCGACATACACGGTCAGGATACTTTTGCGGTTTCGCTGTTTATGGATCATTGGGTGGTCATCTTTTTTGTATATTCTGTTCCGGCAACGTCTATGCACGTCAGAAATTGATTGAAACTGTTGAATACATCATTTTTCTGCAAATTTCAACGACGGTTCACGCGATTTCTCACGAGCAGGAGCGCTTGACGAATCAATAAATTACACGGCGCATGTTCGGATGGCAGGAAGTAAAAAGCTTGATCGGCTCTTGGACACTGAAATCCTACAATCAGATTATGTCAGCGGCTGTTTCTTGCTTCGTTATGCTCTTCGGGAGCATGATGCTTCGTAGGAAATCCGGTTAACCATGGGGAGCGTAGCTGAAAAAACAAACAGGCTATATCCGGTTTTTTTCAGATTCTGCTTTTTTTTTGGATTTTATTCCAGGTTTTCCGGCGGCATTCCGGGCATTTGAGATATTGCCTCGGCTCTCCGGCAGCCTTGTAGTGAATCCCGCCGGCATCCCAGAGATCCCGGCGATAACCGCATTCGCATTCGACCAGCCACATCCGGGTGCCGGCTTTGACGGCTTCAAACGCACGGGCGGGAAGGATGAATTTGAGAAATTTATGTTCGGAGGCATAGCTGATCTAACCCTAAAAGGTTCAGGTTTCGGGTGTCAGGAACGTGAAGTCGGACAGAAACTTGAACACCGAG
>JAHECJ010000500.1 GCA_024641805.1 Desulfococcus sp. | reverse complement strand
TTCCAGTTGTTTTTGAAAACACTCACATTCGGTGAAAATATAACTCAATATATTGATTCGATATCATTGAATTACAAGAAACTGGCTCTGCACGCGATATACTGTTTTCTGTATGTTTCACTAAGGGTATTCAGTTACGTCATCGTATTTATGGCGGTCGGTCTTGAACTGAAAATCGCTGAATTGTTTGTTCTGGTGCCGGTGATGATCGTCGCGATAACCCTGCCGGTAACCTTTCAGGGAGTGGGGTTAAGAGAACTGATAATCATTCATTTCGCCCGATATACAATGATCAGCCAGGAGGGGGCGCTCATCGCATCTTTCCTGCTTTTTGTCATCAGCCTTTTTTACAAGTTTACGGGGTTTATCCCTTTTATATTGTTAAGGAAAAGATGATGCCGGGCGTTTATCGGCCTGAGGTTTTTATTTTTCTGAAGTAAGGGATTTGAAAGAAGATGGGGCCGGGAGTTTTTCCGGGACGCTGTTGGCCAAAACTTTTTCAAAATCAAGCCCGGAGTCGAAGAGGGCCCAGAAGGCAACGAACAAAATTTTCCCCTTGAATTTTTCGCGGCTCCGTCGGAAAACCGTTTCCAGCGTCGATGTATTGCCTTTCAGGATTTTGTCCGGCGGTATGGCTACGGACAGAAATGATATAATCTCATCGGCTGAATGCCCCCGGAGGTATTTTGCTTTTGGCGGGTGAATAGCAATAGCGTCGCAAGCCGGGGCGGCGGCCATGGAGATATCATGATAGTAGGACAGCGGGCGACCGCCAACCGCGCATAGGATGCCCACAAGGTAATCGAATCCGCCTGTTTCCTTCAGTTTTAAAATCAGCGGCAAGTCCCGGTAATAGCATTCCGGGTTCTTGCAGAAGCAAAGCAGCAGCGCTTCATTCTGATAGCGCAAAATTGAAAACCGGGCCATGTTATCACGGGGATTATTCCCAAAATCGGCGAGAGCTGAACGCACTGTTTCGGGAGCTACCGGGAAGCGGTTTTTCATTGCTTCAATCACTGCCAGGGCCGCCATGGTGTTTGCGATATGATAACTCAGCATGCCGCCGCCGGTAATGGCAACATTATTCACGCTTATAACCGGTTCCGCCGTGTCACTGGTTTTTTTCCAGATGACCTCGTCTTTCAGGAAGAAGCATGTGTTGCCCGAATTGACAGACGGGTCGTCCGCCATGGTGAAATAGACGATATCTCCTTTGGTTTGATGGGCCATTGTGCGAACAAGCGGATCATCTAAATTCAGAACAACAGTCCCGTTCACGGAAATCATCCTGGGAATCACTGATTTGACTTCAGCCATTTTTCCCACGGTGTCGATACCGTCCTGTCCCATGTGGTCTTCATATATGTTTGTCACCACACCCGCCAGGCATTCGCTAAATCCCAGGCCATGGCGAAGGATGCCGCCCCGGGATGTTTCGGCAACGATTAAATCGAGCCCCCGATGAATTGTGAGCCGCCACAGACCGCTCGCCCCTGCCTTGTCGCCTTTGCACAAAACTGATCCGTTGCGCATGACACAGTCGGTGCAACACATTCCAACACGATAACCGGCTTCGAGATAGATTCTGTTCAGCAGTTTGGTGATTGTCGACTTGCCGTTGGTGCCGGTAACCGCAATAATGGGAATGTTCGATCGGTCCACTCGAGGCCGTATAAGGAGGTCGACGGCCAGGCGGTATAGTTTATTCCGGTGGCGGGCATTGGGGATCAGTATGTTTATCATTTAGGGTCCTTGCTGTATCCGAAGGTTTCAGGAAAACGGGCAATTGATTCGGCATGATGATATTTTTTTGAAAAAGTATCACGGACATGGCCGGATCATTGAATATATTCTTGTGGCAACAATCCGGATATGTTATCAATCATAACGGTTCAAGAGAAAGCCCGACTTCAGTCTGGTACCCGTGTTCCCATTATTTTTAATTGGAGGTTGCGCCAAATGAATAAGATATTCCGGCTGACCCTTGTCGCAATATGCGTTTCCCTGTTTTTCGGATGCACGACCAAGCTCGTGAGGATCGATTCCAAGCCTGCATTTGCCGAAATTCGGATAAATAATGAATATATCGGCAAGACGCCGATGTATCATCGGTTTTATGACAGATGGTATCCCTGGCCCATAAAGAAAACCGATGACTATATGGTTCAGGCCCAGTTGCCGGGGTATGAACCCGAAGTCCAGATTTTCCAGGAAACGCCGGAATGGTTGAATATCAGCTATGTCCCGGATGAAATATTTTTCAAGATGCTTCCGCTTGAACCTGAAGGGAGCGCTGAGTAACGACCGCTTTTCCTTTGCCGTGCGGTTTTGCAGCAGATTAAGTATTGTTTTTAGTCAATTGCCACTGATTCCGAATGCGCCGCCAGCAGCATTTTCCCATCCAGAGTGCGGTTATTGCTGATGTACAATGCGGCTTCAATGATCACTCCAGATTTCCAGAATAAATCCCATAATTATCGACTGCTTAACATGATTAAAAGGGAGCGTGTTCCATGTCAATAAAAAACTTTACTACCTTAAGCTGGGACATTCCGTTTTATTTCAATTATTTATCGAATATCTACACCCAATCCGTTTTTGGACAAGTGTGAGAAAAACCATAAGCCGTTAGAATTTCATTCACTTTATTGTATGTTTCAAAGATCAGCGCGCCGCAAATTTGTTTGCCTGCCGGAGTTCCCACCTGATCACCGACGATATCTCTGCAGCTTGTGCCTTTAAATCTTGACGCGGTTTTTTGGCGAAACCATTCTCCCAGCTCCTGAAGCATCGGAAATAATTTTTCAGATTCAGCTTCGTTGTCAGCTCCCTTGCCCCCATACCAGGCCAGTATGCTGGCCGCGCTCGTCAATACCCCGCACGTTTCATTAAAAAATCCGCAGCCGAGACCCAGGCCCGACATGGCGCGGACCAGGCCGGTATTTTCTTCTCCTTCCTTTTCCAGAGTAAGGCTCATCATAATTTGACTGCAATTGTATTTGTTATTCGCTAATTGGATCATTCGG
>JAHECJ010000499.1 GCA_024641805.1 Desulfococcus sp. | reverse complement strand
GTCACTCAACCAAGGCCGGCGCCTGAAACTCTTCTATGCCACCCAGGCTTCTGTAAAACCGCCGACATTTATCTGTTTTGTCAATTTCCCAGATGCGATCCACTTTTCCTACCAGCGCTATCTGATCAACCAGATTCGCCAGGAAACCGGTCTGGACCAGACGCCTGTCCGGTTATTTTTTAAAAAACGGAGTGAACCCGAGGGCCGGGTTTCCCGAAAAAAATATTTCCCCGCAAAGGGCCGAAAAAAAGCGCACTGAACTAAACCACGACTTCAAAGTGCATCACCAGATCCCCAACAGAGATAAACCGGGAACGTGCCTTAAATGAACCAAAAAGAAAATAATGACCGGCGACACCCGCGATAAAAACACTTTGGATCTTTTTGAACACCAGGCCCAAAAAGCCGCGGATGCATCCAGGCCCCTGGCCGACCGGATGCGTCCCGCAAGCCTGGACCAGTTCATCGGCCAGGATCAGGCGGTGGGCAAAGGCTCATTGATCCGGAACGCCATCGAACAGGACCGGATCTTTTCCATGATCCTCTGGGGGCCGCCGGGGTGCGGCAAAACCACCCTTGCCCGGATTATTGCCCAACAGACCCAATGCCACTTTTCACATTTTTCCGCCGTTCTTTCCGGTGTAAAGGATATCCGGAATGTTATCGAGGTTGCCAAGGAGCAGCGGAACTTTCACCGAAAGCGGACCATCCTTTTTGTTGATGAAATTCATCGATTCAACAAAGCCCAGCAGGACGCCTTTTTGCATCATGTGGAAAGCGGGCTGATCATCCTTGTGGGCGCCACCACGGAAAACCCCTCTTTTGAAGTCATCCCGGCGCTTCTGTCACGGTGCCAGGTGATCACGCTGTCTCCCATGTCCGAATCCAATATGGTGATTCTGTTAAAACGGGCGCTGAGCGACAGCGCCATCGGACTGGGGAAGTTTGAACTGACCTATTCCGACGCAGCCCTTGAACATATCATTGCCATTTCCGACGGCGATGCCCGGGCAGCGCTGAATGCGCTGGAAATCTCCGCAATTCACGAAGCCTCCAAAGTGAGCGGCGATCTTTCCGAAAAGCATGAAGTTTCCCTGGAACAAGTGGAGAACGCCCTGCAGCGCAAAGCGCTGATCTATGATAAATCCGGGGAAGAACACTACAACCTGATTTCCGCGTTTCACAAAAGCCTTCGGGGGAGTGATCCGGATGCCGCCCTCTACTGGCTGGGACGCATGCTGTCATCCGGCGAAGACCCGATGTATATTGCCCGCAGAATGATCCGCTTTGCTTCCGAAGATGTGGGCAACGCAGATCCCCAGGCATTATCCATCGTTATGGCTTCTATGGAGGCCTACCGTTTTCTCGGATCGCCGGAAGGAGATCTTTCCCTGGCCCAGGCAGCCGCCTACCTGGCGACAGCGCCAAAAAGCAACAGCATTTATTCCGCCTACGGCCAGATCATTAAGACCATCAAACAAACCGGCGCCCTGCCTGTTCCCATGCACATCCGTAATGCCCCCACCCGGTTGATGAAGGATATCGGCTACGGCAAAGACTACAAATATGCCCACAATTACAAAGATGCCTTTATCCCCCAGGATCATTTGCCGGAAAAACTGCAAAACGAAATTTTCTATACCCCGACTGCCCGCGGATATGAAAAAATTGTCAAGGAACGGCTGGACAAGTGGCGGGCCCTGAAAAAAAACCACCCGAAAACCGATTCCGGCCCCAAGTAGCCGTCATGGCTTTCATGCGAATAGCTTCGCGAAAAAAGATGTGATCAAATTAGAAAAATTTAAAATCCGTCAGCAGATCCAATGATAAAAGGATCTGGGAGTCCCGATATTTTTCTCCGTATTCCAGGGAATAAAAATAAAACCATTTATATTGCATTGAAACCGCCATAAAGGAATTTAATTTGAACGAAAGGGCATTGGTAATTTCCGCGCGTATCTGGTGTTTGCTGAAATTGACCCGTTTTATTGAATAGAAACTGTCCAGAGTAAATAAATAACGAATATTTTCCAGAAGATCATATTTCGCGGCAACAATTGTTTCAACACCCGAGAGTAAATCTTCCTCCGGATCCTGAGTCTGTTTTTCAAAACCAAGGCCCACTTTTCCAGTGATATATTCCGTCTCAAATAAAGCCCCGAAGGTTTCCCTGAAAAGCAGCGGCCTGAGATTATCGGCTATCTTGACCACTGTGTCCACCTGGGATTTGTGATAGGGTTTCACAACCGGATACAGGTTATACGTATAAAACAGCGTACCTCTGAGAAGATTCTGAAAGTAATTATTATCCTGGCGGACATAGAAAATATATGGAGTGAACACCAATTTATGATACTGGTTATATACGGTAAAATCAATTTTGTCCTCCAGACCCCACTTCTGGTATGTTTCAGTCGGTTTGCCCGGGGGGATATCCATATTATCACCGCTTGAAACATTTGAGTGATCGTAAAAGTTGGCCAGATAGGCATCGACAAGCGTCCTGAACCGGCTGTCAATATACCCATAATCCTCATAACCAATCACCCGGTCCCCTAACAGATCCTCCTTTATCTCATCCGAAATGGTTTTCCATGAATTTGTGTATTTAATTTCCCTGCCGATTTGTTTGACCAGCCGGTCGTATACCGACTGAGGCGCGCAAATAAGATAATTTCTATTTTTTTCAATTGGATATCTCTGGACCGTATTGCCATCGGTTCCGGTGATAACCAAATCCTTTCCGTCGCTTACTATCTGTTTCAGTTCGCTCCCGGAAATTTTGAAGGTAAAAATGGGAAATTCATTATTCACCATCCGGAGAATATCCGAATTGGTGATTTTCCCGGAAATTCTCCGGGTCACGATTGTATTTTTTTCCAATATGGCGACCTCTGCCCCATAACAGTGACGAAGCAGCTGGGCGACCCGGGTATCATCCAAATCAACGTCGCAGCAGGAATCGGCCACCACCACCTCTCCCCCTTCATAGGCAAACCTTTCTTTCCAAATCGTCAGCCGGTTTCT
>JAHECJ010000498.1 GCA_024641805.1 Desulfococcus sp. | reverse complement strand
CTTCCTGGATCGAACCGATATTTTCCAGCGGGGAAAAGTAGATCGTGCCCTTGCTGTGAAAATGATCCAGCTGGTGGCGGGTCAGTTCTAAAATTGACGGCATATGGGTTTCCGGCAGATCGGCGCCGTACAGAAAATTGGCGGATATTTCAATGCGGCTGTATTTTTTATTGATGGCCATCATGTGATTAAACGCCTGGGCGACTTTTTTCCGGGTCAGCGGTTTTCCAATTTGCGCCAGCGTTTGCGGGTCGGCGGATTCGAGCCCGATATTAATAAAGGTTTCATAGGGCAGTCTGTTGATCTTTTCAAAAAGGGATTCATCGGCCCGAAGCATGGAATCAACGCTGCCGAACAGGAAGAGTTTCGGATCGTGGATGACCGAATTTTTCAGCTCCAGTATTTCATAAGCGTGCGTGGCCGCAAATTCAATAACCTCTTCACCGGCAAAAAGCGCGTCATGCTGCCCCAGGAAAATGGAATTATAGTTGACGATGTCTTTGTCGTAGAATCGTTTTAACTGATGAATCTGGCCGAGGATATCCTCTTTTGAGCGGAGCTTGAAGCCCGTGCCGGATTTTACCCGGCAGAATCCGCAGTTATACAGGCAGCCGTTCGCGATGGTTAAGGGGATAAGATCATACTCCACATGGCGGGTATCCGGCGGCAGCACTGACACCTGGCCGCCGATAATGCCATGAAGCTGACGAGCCCGCCGTTCAAGCGTTTCCGGCCCCATTGAAAGCACACGGCTGATAAAGTCGGATGTGTTGGACGGCATGCCGGTTTTGTCCAAATGGCTCAGCAGGTCGATCAGCTGGTGCCATGCGGCAAACGCCTGAGCGACTTCCGGACTGTCAAACCGGTTATGCCCGAAAATGCCGTTGCTGTCATAGGGCAGGCACGGCACATAATATTCACCGGTATAGTCATAGGCGCCGGTATAGCCGCCGGCAGCAAAGTAGGTCCAGTCATTTCCGGCATTTCGTTTCAGCCACTCGGACGCATCCAGCCATCCTTCGCCGCGGCCCTGAATGGTTTTAATCTCTCCGTTCAGGTTAAACTGAAATGTATAGTTCTTTGATTTTATTTCTGAATATCTGCCGTACCGGAACGGGTAACTGATCTTGATGTATCTGTCAGCCCCCTGCTTTTCGTGGGTGATGGTCAAGCCGTCAATCGAATATGTTTCCATTGCGCTATCGTTTGTATGAATAAGTATTTATACCAAAAAGTCTATTTTCTGTATAATATCATTTGGTTCACAATCCGACGGGGATTCGGTTTCAATAAATACGCTGGAGTTGGGCTGTGCCACGTCTGTTTCTTCATTGTTTTCCGTTATCATTTTCGCAATCCGGTGAGACTGGACCGGACCGCTGACCGTTATGATATCAATGGCATCACCGGTTTGAATTTTATTCCTCACGCCGACATAAAACCGGTTCCGGTCTATTATTTTTACAATTTTCCCCACGAATTTCGGGTTGGATTCCGGCTGGTCCTTTTCATAATTCGGCAGACGCTCATCCGGATTGTTTAGATAGAAACCCGTACAATATCCGCGCTGGTTAATCCCGGCAAGCGTTTTTTGCCAGTCATCCGGGATGGTGCATGCTTCCGGATTCTGATAATACCGATCAATGGCCTGTCTGTATGTTTTTACCGTTGCTGCAAGGTAATTCATCCCCTTCATCCGGCCTTCAATCTTGAGCGATGAAATACCGGCGCGGATCATTTCCGGGACATGCTCAATCATGCATAAATCCCTGGAATTAAAAATATACGATCCCCGGCCATCCTCTTCAATCGGCATGTAATGACCGGGCCGCAGCTCCTCCACCACCGCGTATTTCCACCGGCATGGATGGGCGCACATTCCGCGGTTGCCGTCCCGCCGGGCCATATAGCTGCTCAGCAGGCACCGGCCGGAATATGAAATGCACATGGCCCCGTGTACAAAGGTTTCAATTTCCACCGGGCTGTCGAGCGTAATTTCTTTAATTTCATCCAGGGTCAGTTCCCGTGCTGTATTTATTCTTGCTACTCCCTGCGATGCCCAGAAGGAAGCACTTTGACGGCTGGTGGTATTGGCCTGGGTGCTCAGGTGAATAGGGATGCCCGGTATTATTTTTCGGGCCTGCATTAAAACTCCGGGATCTGCTATGATTATGGCATCCGGCCGGACTTGTTTCAATTGCTCCAGGAATTCGGAAATGGCGGATTCTTCATCGGACCGCGGATAAATGTTGCAGGCTACGTATACCCTGACGTTTTTTTTATGGGCATATGAAACGGCCTGAAACATTTCTTCGATCGTAAAATTGCCTGAAAAATTTCTTAAACTGAAATCCTTGCCGGCCAGGTAAACCGCATCCGCGCCATAATGAATCGCGGTTTCCAGTTTTTCAAAATTGCCTGCCGGTGCCAGCAGTTCTATTTTTTTTTCAAAAGACGTCATTTAATGATAACCACTTCAAAATTAATATTCCCGGCAATCCATATTTTTATACCAGTACGGATATTAAAATGATTCAAACGGATAAAAGATAAAGACGGTCGGTCCCGTTAAAAAAAGTTACTTTACTTGAAGTTGAACAGGAATTGCAACGGGGGAAATAAAATAATTTTCAAGGCCGCATTTAACCTTTGCAAGCGGAAATGCTTTTCCGCATCGGCGTCAGCATCGACAATCAGGCGACCGAGGTGTGACAAACGGGTTCTTGAAACCGCACGCATCAGCAGGTCAGGTGAAAGGCGGCGGCAATATTCTTTTTTTCTTCCGTCAGGCGATTGAAAAGGGCAGTCGCCTCTTCTGTCGGAACATTGATGAGTGCAATATGCTTATCGTGCAGAAAAGGTATCGAATCGATGCCTGGCTTCATTAAACCCGGAGATCCGGTGCCGAGGAGGAGTATTTCAGGCTCTGCCGCAATGATGTCGGAGATATCAGCCGGCGTTACGGTGTGGCCGCTTTTACGCCACCAGTCCGGAATAACTTTTTCGCGGATGATTTTTATGTCACGATTGTATT
>JAHECJ010000497.1 GCA_024641805.1 Desulfococcus sp. | reverse complement strand
CCCCGTCGATGTAAGCGACTTTTGCCTTTACACCGGCTTCGGCCAGAATTTTTTCCACTTCGTCAGCCATCCCTTTTGGATTCAGACCACCGGCGTTGGAGACAATCTTGATCTTTTTTTCAAGACACGTGGCAACCACGTCTTTAACCTGTTTTAAAAATGTACCGACATATCCCTTGGTTTCACCCCTGGCCATGCGCTGGTTATAGAGAATTGCCATGGTAAGTTCCGCCAGGTAATCACCGGTAAGAACATCAATGGGCCCGCCGTCCACCATCTCTTTTGCCGCTGAAAGCCGGTCCCCGTAAAATCCGCTGCAATTTGCTATTTTCAATACTTCGGTCATTATATTTTCTCCTCATGATTAATCTTCCGGTACCCATGAGGGTTTCCGTTTTTCCCTGAATGCTGCCATCCCCTCACTTCCTTCATCTGATAGGAACATTTTAAGGCTCCATTCATCGGTTTTGGCAAATCCTTCTTCAATGGATAGCCCCGGGACGGTTTTCACTAGTTTTTTGCACTCAACCAGTGCAGAGGGGGCGCCCAGGTTGATCATATCGAGCTCTTCCTGTACCGCATCAAGGAGTTGGTCTTTGGGGACAGCACGGTGTACAAACCCGAATTCCACGGCCTGTTTGCCTGTAAACCGCTCCCCGGTTAAAAACAGTTTCATTCCATGGTGTTTGCCAAGTTTGGGAAGACAGACAACCGATATAACGGCGGGGATCACCCCGATCCTCACTTCACTAAAACTGAATAGTACATCTTCAACGGTAACCGAGATGTCGGAAGCCCCTATCAATCCTAAGCCCCCGGCAAAAGCCGCGCCATTCACTGCGGCAATAACCGGTTTTTCGCTTTCCAGGATTGCCTTCAGTGCTTCGGCATAGGTCACTGCTTTGGGACCGCCTGCTACAGACTGGCCCGGAGGATTTTTAAGGTCTGCTCCTGCACAGAATGCTTTTCCGTTTCCCGTGATTACAATACATCTGACGTTTTTGTCCGCATTTGCCGCCGCAAGGTGTTCAAAAAGTTCATTCACCAGGGTGGATGACAGTGCATTACGCCTTTCCGGCCGGTTCAATGTGATCCATGCCGCACATTTCTTAATTTCATATAGGGTTGCTTCGGTACCTGCCATATTAAGTATTTTCCTTTATGTATTTAATTTTTATAAACGCATAACGCCAAAGCTGTTGGGCACGGTATCGCGGTGCGGCGTTTCAAAAATAGTTGCCAGGCAGAAAGAAACAACATGCCGGGTATCCCGGGGATCAATCAGCCCATCATCCATCATCCGCGATGAAGTAAAAATAGCCTCGGATGAATGTTCAAATCCGGCGATAATGGCTTCGCTCTGCTGGGCAAGCCCTTCCCTGACTTCTTTGGGAACTTCCTCCCCTCTTTTCTTGTATCGGTCTTCCACCACAATGGTGAGAACCTTTGCAGCCTGTAGACCTCCCATAACCGCAGTCCGGGCCGTGGGCCAGGAAAAACTGAACACCGGTTTCAGGGAATGGGAACACATGGCATAGTTTCCGGCACCATATGAATTGCCCACTACGATGGAAATTTTTGGGGGACGAAAGTTTGCAACTGCCTGGATCATCTTGGAGCCATGCTTAACCTGCCCGCCCTGTTCCGCCTCCACTCCCACTAGAAATCCCGTGGTGTTATGCAAAAAAAGCATGGGTGTATTGGATTGATCGCAAAGCATCAGGAACTGGGCGGATTTGATGGCGCCCTGGGGGGTAATGGGGCCATTATTGGTGATGATAGCACAGCGCCGTCCGTCAATATAACAATGGCCGCATACGGTTTCTGATCCAAAGTCCTTCTTGAATTCAAGGAATTTGGAGCCGTCCACGATCCGTGCGATGACTTCCATCATATCATAGGGAACCTGTTTGTCCGTTGGGACAATCCCCATGAGTTCTTCTTTGGGATAGAGCGGTTCTTCGGGTTCCCTGTCCCGGACCAGGGCCTTTCCTGCCGGGGGCGGAAGCTGGTCCACGATTTCCCGGGCCATCCTGATACCGTCTGCATCGTTTTCCGCGAGATATTCCCCGGTTCCGGAAATCGTGGCATGCATGTCGGCACCGCCCAGGATTTCATGTTCTGCTTCTTCCCCAGTGGCTGCCTTTAACAGCGGAGGCCCTGCCAGGAAGATATGGTATTGCTGTTTTACCAGGACAATGTAATCAGAAAGCGCCACCTGGTAGGCCCCGCCTGCGGTTGCGTTACCGTGTGCCACGGTGATTTGCGGAATACCGGCAGCAGATAGCTCTGCCTGCTGGCAATAGATAACCCCCCCTGAAATAAAGTCATAGGCTCCCCAGGGATCGGGGGCCCCACCCCCACCGGCAAGGTTTCCGCCGCCACTTTCACTCAAGGAAATAACCGGCAGCCGGGTTTGGAAAGCGATTTGCTGGAGACGCAGGTTTTTCCGTTGTGTTGCTCCATTGATCGTGCCGCCCTTGATGGCATAATTCCACACCATAACCAGGACACGGCGTCCCTTGACAAATCCGATTCCTATAATGAGGTTTCCCCCTGCAGTGGTGCCGTCGGTGTCTCCCAGCATCTGGTATCCGGCAAATGAATTAATTTCAAGAAAAGGGGCACCAGGATCCAGCAGATGGGCCAGGCGCTCCCGGGGAAGCAGTTTGCCATTTTTAGTGGCCCGCTCGCGATATCGTTCTTCGCCGAGCCGGATCTGGTTTTCAATATGCCGGATTTTTGCCACATACTCCGTCATATATTCAACATTTTTGGCAAATTCTTCTGTGTTCGTATCGATTTTTGACAGGATCGGGTTCATTATTTATCCTCTTTGTCATCGTTCTCGTCCAGTTCCAGTTCCACCATGAGCTGACCTTTTTTGACCTGTGTGTCGGCCTTGGCATGAACCTCTTTTACCACACCATCGCCGTCCGCAAGAAGGCGATGATGCATTTTCATGGCTTCAATCACCAGCAGCAGATCCCCTTTGGAAACACGGGCACCTGGTTCAACCGCCACGAAGATGACAA
>JAHECJ010000496.1 GCA_024641805.1 Desulfococcus sp. | reverse complement strand
GCACCTGTCTGAATATCAAAAGATCGCATACATTAACAGCAAGGAACAATACCAGAAAATCTACCGACACTCCATCGACCATCCGGATGATTTCTGGGCGGAACAGGCCAAAAAATACCTTTCCTGGGATAAGGAGTGGGATTTTGTTTTAGATTATGATTTTAACGAAGCAAAAATCGAATGGTTCGGCAACGGCAAGCTCAATGCCTCATATAACTGCCTTGACCGCCACCTGGACACGATCAGGGATAAAATAGCATATTACTGGGAAGGAGACCGGCTGGAAGAAGCTGAAACCTATACCTACGGAGATGTCTACGAAAAAGTCAACCGGTTTGCCGCGGTTTTAAAATCCAGGGGCATCAAAAAAGGCGATCGGGTGATTATTTATCTACCCATGATCATCGAACTGCCGGTTTCACTGCTGGCCTGCGCCCGAATCGGCGCGATTCACAGCGTGGTATTCGGCGGGTTCAGCGCGGAAGCCATCGCCAACCGGATTAAGGATAGCGGCGCCAAACTGGTGATCACCGCGGACGGCGGTTATCGGGGCGGCAAGCCGGTTTCCTTAAAAAACAACGTGGACGCGGCGCTTAAAAGCTGTCCGGGCGTTGAAACCGTGGTGGTCGTCAATCGCACCAACGCGGACATAAAGCTGGACCCGAAAAAAGAAATCTGGTGGCATGAGGCCGTGGCTGCCCCGGGCCTTCCGTCCTACGTGGCGCCCGAATCAATGGATGCCGAGGACCCGCTGTTTATTCTTTACACCAGCGGGAGCACGGGAAAGCCCAAAGGGGTTGTTCATACCCACGGCGGATATCTCCTGTATGCGGCCATCACCACGGAACTGACCTTTGACTTAAAAAAAGACGAAGTATTCTGGTGCACCGCGGATATCGGCTGGATCACCGGGCACAGCTACATTGTATATGGCCCGCTGATCAACGGACTGACCAGCGTCATGTTTGAAGGCGTACCGAGCTATCCGAATTTTGACCGGTTCTGGGCCATTGTCAGCAAATACCGGGTCAACAAATTCTATACCGCACCCACCGCCATCCGGGCCCTGGCCAAGGAAGGCGAATCCCATGTTAAAAAGCACGATATCTCCTGCCTCAAACTCCTGGGCACGGTTGGCGAACCCATCAACCCCGAAGCCTGGCGATGGTATTACCATCACGTGGGCCGGGACTGGTGCCCGATCGTCGATACCTGGTGGCAGACTGAAACCGGCGGACACATGCTTACCCCCCTGCCGGGGGTGGCCCCCATTAAAGCGGGTTCCTGCTCCGCGCCGTTTTTCGGAGTGGACCCGGTCATCCTGGATGATACGGGCGACGAGGTCAAATTCCCCAATGAGGAAGGGCTTTTGTGCATCCGCAAACCCTGGCCGGGGATGGCAAGGACCGTCTACGGCGATCATGAACGGTTCCGGGACACGTATTTCAGCCAGGTGCCGGGAATGTATTTTACCGGAGACGGGGCCAAAAAAGATGAGGACGGTTATTTCTGGATTATCGGCCGCATTGATGACGTAATCAATGTGTCCGGACACCGGTTGGGAACCGCGGAAGTCGAATCCGCCCTGGTTTTGCATAAAAATGTCGCTGAAGCCGCGGTGGTGGGAGTTCCTCATTCCATCAAAGGCCAGGGCATTTATGCCTTTATTATCCTGAAAAGCGGGGCCACCCCGTCGGATGAACTGAAGAAGGAACTGGTGATGCAGGTCCGAAAGGAAATCGGGCCCATTGCCACCATTGATGTCATCCAGTTTACCGAAGGGCTGCCCAAAACCAGGAGCGGTAAGATCATGCGGCGTATCCTGAAAAAAATCGCCGCCGGCAAACTGGACGAACTGGGCGACACCTCCACCATCGCCGATGAGTCGGTGATTGATCTTCTGATTCATGACCGGGTGGATGTTTCGGCCCTTTAGAAAGCATGTGTCGGATGTCAGTGTTCAGGTTTCAGCGGGGTTAATCTTTCCTGGAACCTGAGCTCTGACACCTTTTTTCACTGTGTCTGGCTCCTACGGCTCCGGGATTATCGACCCCATGAACCAGAGTAAAGAATGGCTTCAGGTTTCGGGTTTCAGGAGAAGAAAACATACCTGAAACCTGAACACTGTCACCGTTTTCCCCGTGTTTTCTATGATTTTAAAAAATTTTCCAAAAAAGGAACTCTCCTGACTTGAAAGTCGGCATTGCCCGTGATGACCGGTTTCTGGAACACAAAACCGGTCATTATCACCCGGAGCACCCCAAACGCCTGGACGCGATTTACCGGATGATCGATCAGCACTTTAAAGATCGTCTGATTCCGATTCACCCGGAACCGGCAACGATGGAGCAGATTGAACGAATCCATTCCCCGGCTTACATTAAGCGCATTTTAAAGACGGCGGAACAGCGGATTACCAGCCTGGCGCCGGATACCCCCATCAGCGCCGACAGTTACTATGCCGCGTGGCTGGCCGCCGGTGCCTGCATCCAGGGTGTTGACAGCCTGATGACAAAAACCTGCGACGCATTTTTCGCGTTTGTCCGCCCCCCGGGCCACCATGCCCTTCCGGATAAAGCTGCCGGATTCTGCATTTTCAACAATGTCGCCATTGCCGCGCAATATGCCATGGATCGATACGCGCTGGAACGGATTCTGGTGATTGACTGGGATATCCACCACGGCAACGGCATTCATGACATCTTTTACGACAGCCCCAAAGTGCTGTATGTATCCACCCATGACCTGATGATGTATCCGTATACCGGAGAAATCACTCAAACCGGCAGCGGCAAAGGAGAGGGATATACCGTCAACATTCCGATTTCAAGGGAGTTTTCGGATGACGATATGATCTATCTCTACCAGGAAATACTGCAGCCCCTCATATCCGGGTACCGGCCCCAGCTGATCATGGTGGCTGCGGGCTTTGACGCGCACACCAGCGACCCCATCGGCCGGTCACGACTTACGGAAGCAACTTACGGTGGCGTGACCCGTCTCCTGATACATTTAAGAGCACTGACTGAAAATCCG
>JAHECJ010000495.1 GCA_024641805.1 Desulfococcus sp. | reverse complement strand
GATTTAAAATCATGGGTCCCGATGATATGCGCAGCTGCCGTCTGCATGGCGCTCACGTCCATTTTTTTTCGGATATGCCACGCATACTGTCTGCCGACGGCGATGGCAACAGGACGGTTATAAATCCGGTACCGGTAGGTTTTGTGCCTGGCGTTAAACCGCGCATGAAAATCGTCATCAACTGATTCACAGGCTGTAATAACGATATCATCCGGCAGCAGGCTGTTTAAGCCAGTCAAAAAAGCGTGTGCCGGAATTTTCGAGGAGGTTTTAAAGTTGGCCACCTGGCCCAGCGCGTGAACCCCGGCATCGGTTCTGCCGGACCCGGACAGTCGGATGTTTTCCCGGGTCATGGTGGACAGGGCTGTTTCAATGCTTTCCTGTATGGTGATGCCGTTGGCCTGGATCTGCCAGCCGTGGTAGGCCGTGCCGTCGTATTCAATCGTCAGTTTATAGTTTTTCATCTTTCGGGATTTACCATGTATCTGTATCAGAGATTCAATATTTAACCATAATATAATATTGACAAAAAAAGCGTATCAATTCAATAAGTGTTTAAATGCCAATATAAGGTATAAGGTATAAGGTGGAAGTGAGCAGCGATCATTTTAACTAAGCCAAAAACAAAACCACACGTGATGGAGTAAATAATATGTGCCAGGGATTCAGTGCATCCGGAATATATGCGGGGATCAAGAAAAAAGAATTAAAAGATCTGGGGCTGATTGTTTCCGACGTCCCGGCGGCCGTGGCCGGGGTGTTTACAAAAAATCAGATAAAGGCGGCCCCGGTCCTTCTGGACATGGAAAGAATCAAATCCGGAACATGCCGTGCGGTGATTGCCAACAGCGGGAATGCCAACTGCTGCACAGGAGATCAGGGAATAAAGAACGCCATCCGGATGGCAAAGGCCGTGGCTGAAAAACTCGGGGTGCCGGAAGAAATGGTGCTGGTTTCATCCACCGGTGTTATCGGTCAGAACCTGCCGGTCGAAAAAATTGAATCCAACATTCCGCGGCTTTTTGACGTGCTGTCTTCGGACGGATTTATCGATTTCGCCGAATCCATCATGACCACGGACACAAAGCCCAAGATGCTTTCACGTAAGGTTGCAGTTGCGGGAAAATTTTTTTCCATCACCGGCATTGCCAAGGGAGCAGGAATGATTCGTCCGGACATGGCCACCATGCTGAGCTATGTATGCACGGACGTTGAAGCCGATCCGACAACCTTGAAGCGGTTGTTGAAAGATGCGGTCAACCTCTCATATAACCGGATCACCATTGACGGGGATACCAGCACCAACGATACGGTGCTGATCCTGGCCAACGGAAAATCCGGATTGTCATTGCATGACGCAGCGGTAAAAGATGCGTTTAAAGACGCCCTGGAGGAAATGCTCATTACGCTTGCCAAAATGGTGGTCAAAGACGGGGAAGGGGTGACCAAGCTCGTTGAAATCAAGGTCAGCGGCGCGGCGTCCAATGAGGATGCAAAAATAATGGCGGATACCGTGGCCCACTCCAACCTGGTCAAGACCGCGTTTTTCGGTGAAGACGCCAACTGGGGAAGAATTATCGGCGCTCTGGGACGCTCCGGGGTGACGCTGAATCCGGACACGATTGATATCTGTTTTAATGACATCATGCTGGTCAAAAATGGACTCTGGTGCGGCGCCGAAACTGAGACGGCAGCCACCAAAGTCATGAAGTTGCCGGAATTTGCAGTGAATATCGACGTGCATCTCGGCGTCGGGCAGGCCTCCTGCTGGACCTGCGATTTTTCCATTGATTACGTCAAGATCAACGCGGATTACCGGTCGTGATATTCAAATGCAAAAGGGGCTGTCATAAGAAGACAACCCCTTTGAAGTAATCATATTTCGGATAATTATTATTGATTGCCAGCTTTGGCTTCATTCAGCACTTGTCGAACGATTTTAGCCAGATCCGCCTTTGCCACCGGTTTGTATACAAAACCCTTTATTCCGATTGCAGCGGCGGTCCCATCTGATATTTTTTACTGTATCCGGAACACATAATCACAGGGATATCAGGCCGTATTTCCATCAATTCCATGGCCAGCCTTTCGCCCGTCATGTTCGGCATGGTCATGTCGGTAATTACCAGATCAAAATCTTCCGGTCTTGCGTGAAAAAGTTCCAGCGCCTCAATACTGCTGGTCCGCGTTGCCACCGAATACCCGAGGCGTTCAAGAATCTGACTGCCCATTCGTGCAATCGGGTCTTCATCGTTCACAAATAGAACGCATTCGGCGCCGAAAGGAAGTTCTTCCGGTTCATAGTGGCTTCGCACTTCAGACATCTTAATGGTGGGCAGATAGATTGTAAAAACGGTTCCTTTTTCCGGTTCAATTTCAACAGAAATATTGCGGCCATAGCTTTCGATAATACCATGGACCAAGACCAGGCCCATTCCAGTCCCTTCCCCCATAGCTTTTAAGGAGCAGGCCTTTTTTTATTCGGCTGTCATCCATTATGTCTAAGATGGACATTTATTACTACTGTATTACATTATTGCTAATCCCGGTACGTTTTGTTATTGATAGATTCATATTCAAGGGAGGATTTGTCCCATGTTTTTCAACCCGCATGCCGATCACGTCTCTTTTTTATCCATCACCAATATGCCGGTCAGCATCTGCAACTATGGCATGGTGCCTTATGCCGAAGCCCTTGACCTTATGAATGAAACCGTTCTAAACCGGATGAAAAACAGGATCCCCGACACCCTGCTGCTCCTTGAACATCCGCCGACATACACGCTGGGTATGCGCGGGAAAATGGAGCATCTCCTGGTCCCGCAGTCGGTGCTTAAAACCAGAAATATTGACATCCACCGTATCGATCGGGGAGGCGACATCACCTTTCACGGCCCCGGCCAGCTGGTGGGCTATCCGGTCCTTGATTTAAAAAAAATGAAACTGGGTATCCGGCAATATGTAAGGAAACTGGAAAATGTAATGATTCGCTCAATCGCCGGTTTTGGGATGACCGCCCGCCGCATCACCGGTTTCCCGGGAGCTT
>JAHECJ010000494.1 GCA_024641805.1 Desulfococcus sp. | reverse complement strand
ACCGGTCATGACAGCAATGACCGGCGGGGTTTGAATATGGTGCCTCAGGAAATCAACGGCTTCGCAAATCTGCTGCTTATATGTTTTCATATCATGTATCCGTTTATTATGTTTTTATCCCGTTCTCATTGACAGCCTGGCAGAAAATAACAGGAAACAATATTAATCTTTTCCCGCTAAATCCGTCAAGGAAACAATAGGATCGAAATTAAGAGCAAATACAGGCGATGAACTATATTGACATATGAAAAATATTATGAAAAAGGTAATAATTTAAATTTATGGTTTCATCAAAAGATATGCCATTGATGTTATAAATTAAACTTGTTAGAAGAATCTCTTACGACAATTTATATTATATTGAGAAGTCGTTTATAGCAGGAGTTGAGTTATGATTGAAGCATTTTTAGTGATGGGAGGCATGGGCGTGGTCATCGGAGCCGGCCTGGCTCTGGCTTCGAAAATTTTTTATGTTTATGTGGATCCCCTTGTGGAAAAAATTGACGGTCTTCTGCCCGGTGCCAACTGCGGCGGCTGCGGTCTTCCCGGCTGCGGGGCAAATGCGGAAGCCATTGCGACAGGGAAATCCTCACCCGCTTCCTGCGTGGCAGGAGGCTCCGAACTGGCGGCAGCCATCGCGGAAGTGATGGGCATGAAAATTGAGGCCAAGGAACCGGATATCGCGCTCCCTGGCTGCACATACGGGGTGAAGGATGCGGCGCTGAAATTCGCCTATGACGGTCTCAGCAGCTGCCAGGCCGCCGCCATGATGTACGGCGGGATGAAAGAGTGCCGGATCGGATGCCTTGGCTTAGGTTCCTGCGCGTCCGCCTGTCCTTTTGGCGCCATCAAAATGGGCAAAAACGGTCTGCCGGTGGTGGATGAAGTCAAATGCACGGGATGCGGAACCTGCGAACGCGTCTGTCCCAAAAACATCATCACCCTGTCATCGGTCACGCGAAGAATATTAAAAGAGTATACCACTAACGACTGTACAACGCCCTGTCAGCGGGCATGCCCGGCAGGTATCAATATCAGTGAATACATTCATCAGATTGCAGAGAAAAATTATCACAAGGCCGTGCAGGTTATTAAGGAGAGAAACCCCTTCCCGACAGTTATCGGCAGGATCTGTCCCCGGCCCTGTGAAACCGAATGCCGCCGGCAGCTAATCGACGAACCGGTGGCCATTAATTTCCTCAAACGGTTTGTTGCGGATTATGAAATGCAGAACAATGACCGAATACTCCCGTTCAAAGCCCCTGAAACCGATCGCCGCGTTGCGGTGGTGGGCGGCGGGGTGGAAGGTCTTTCAACAGCTTTCTTTACCGCGCGCCTGGGGCATTCCCCCACTGTTTTTGAAGCAACCGAACAACTCGGCGGACTCCTGCGAACCGCCATTGCCCAGTACCGGCTTCCCCATGACATTCTGGACTGGGACATCCAGGGGATTATTGAGATGGGTGTGGAAACCCGGACCCGCCAGACCCTTGGCAGGGATTTCACCATTGCCTCCCTGCTGGCCGGTGATTATGAAGCTGTCTTTCTGGCAGCCGGCGGATGGGACAGCCGGACCGAACGATTAAAAGACGCCCCCCCGGAAGAAGCGGTACCCGGAACATTTCTGTTAATTGACCTTCTGAAATCAGGTGCTGGCAACAAGTACAGCCTGAAAATAGCCAAAGATGTCGTGATTGTCGAAAGCGGCAAGCTCACCGCAGATGCGGTAAAGATCTGCAAAAGCCTCGGCGCAGAAAAAGTTACCGTTATCTTCAAAAATTCAAAGCAGACCGCAACGCTGACTGATACGGAAATTTATGCTTTGGAAGCTGACGGAGTGACGATCCTGTTTGATTCGACCATTACCCGTATGGACGGGAAAGGAAATCTTCTCTCTGGAATCGCCGTGAACAATAATACAACGATTCCGGCAGGAACGCTGATTCTCGAATCCGGCCGCCTGCCCGAACTTATTTTTTCACTGCCGAAACCCGAGGGAGAACAGGCCGTAGAGGAAGAAACCCCCAAACTGCCGGCTGACCAACTGGAATGGATTGCGGTCGCATCCTATAAGAATCCCGAGCATGGCCAGTCAAACGGACTGCTCGCCAAAGGCGATGTGATCACGGATTTCAGTGCCGCCATCCGGGCTATTGGCGCCGGCCGCCGTGCAGCAGCTTCCATTCATAAAGTACTCTATGATATGGAACTGAAACTTCCGAAAAATGTGGTCACCCAGCAGACCATCATTCAAAACGTGGACCATGTGGAAAACATAACGACCTGTTCAAGGCAGATTATGCCGTTGAACAATGTCAGTGATATCCCGAAGCATGCGGCTGAAATCGAAAAAGGATTTACCGAACAAATGGCTGTTGCGGAGGCCAACCGCTGCCTGAAATGCGGTCTGGTCTGTTATTCCGACCAGACCGTCCTGATCCGGGAAGCATCCTGATCTTTTTCAGATTCTCTCTTTTTTTAACCAACTGCAAATGGAAGGCGTCACTGCCTTCCATTTGTTTTTTTAAAGGGGGGAATCTGACACAGGTCGCCTCCCTCCAGACCGCGACATAAAAATTCGCCGCACCGGCAACGGGCGGTTTTTCCTCCCGCAAAACGGCTGGATAAACCACTGAACCGGGTAAATCGCGATTTGCCCGGTTGACAGAATTATTTGGAATGCTTAATTATCTTACATAAGCGAATTTATTAATACCGGTAACACCGCGAGGATATTATGGCCACTGAAGAAGGCACGATCATAAAAGTGAATCAAACCACTGCCATGGTGAGAACAAAACAGATGACCGCCTGCGAGTCATGCGCGGAAAAAGACACCTGTCACAGCACCGGCGGCGGTAAAAAAATAATGGAAGTCGAGGCAGACAATACCGTGAACGCCCAGCTCGGCGACACTGTGGTGGTGGCATTTGAAACCAGCCAGCTCTTTAAGCTGTCTTTTCTGCTGTATGTGTTTCCAATTATTCTGATGATTTTCGGTGCCTTGCTGGGGGAGCGGGTGGCTGAAAATTTTAACGGAAATCCTTCCA
>JAHECJ010000493.1 GCA_024641805.1 Desulfococcus sp. | reverse complement strand
CGGAAAATACACAGGCACTTGAAAATATAATTAAAATCAGGATAACCGGAAACAGGGGGATTTGAAAAATACATAAAGTACGACGGACGAGATTTATTTTAATGCGGGTTTTCAGCATAAAGGCGATAATTCCCTTCCGCTTTTTTTGCGCCTGGAATTTTCAATTTAATAATATCTCCTTTATCCTTTTTAAAACAAAATACTATCGAACCGCAACTTGATTTTTGGGATGGTATTTATCATACACTTAGAATGTGTTTAGCGTTCTGAAAGGATATCTGCGAAATCAGATCGCAGTCACCCGCATAAATCCATCATATCCTCCGCACTGAATATTCTGCATACATCCCGTGAATCTTTTTTGGCTTCAAACAAGGCTTTATCTGCGCCCTCAATTAACACCCTCTGGCCGTTTTCCTTTTGGGGAATGATATTGGCTATCCCCAAACTTATCGTAATGCAATCAGCAGTGAGAGATTGTTTATGCGCGATCCTTAATTTTTTGACGTTCTGCCTCATCGCTTCTCCAATCATCAGCGCGCCCTGGATACTGGTATCCGGTAGAATAGCGGCAAATTCTTCACCGCCGTAACGCGCAATAAAGTCCATCGACCGGTTAATGGAAGAAACCAGTGCCTGCGAAACGGATTGGAGACATTCATCGCCGGATACATGTCCATAAAAATCATTATATTTTTTGAAAAAATCGATGTCGATCATGATCAATGCCAGAGGGGTTTCAGTACGCATCGCTCTTTGCCATTCATAGTGAAGCGTAAGATCAAAATAACGGCGATTGGGAATGCCGGTTAACCCATCCATTGATGAAAGATTTTCAAGGATATCCTGCTGCTTTTTCATCTGCATCAGATTTTTGACCCTTGCCTTGACAATGGGCATGCTGAAAGGCTTAATGATATAGTCTATCGCTCCGAGTTCGAGCCCTTTGGTTTCATCTTCTTCCTCGTTTCTGGAGGTAATGAAAACAATGGGGATTTTTTTGGTATTGTCATCATGCTTCAGGCGGCGGCACACTTCATAGCCGTCAATTCCCGGCATCTGTATATCCAGAAGAATCAGGTCCGGCGGGTTCTTGGCAACCTGCTCCAGCGCGCTTTCCCCATCAAATGCCACATCGATGTCATAATCTTTTTTCAGGTTGAGCTGCAATATTTTCACATTGGCTTTTATGTCATCCACCAGCAGCAACCTGCCTCTTCCCTGGGTTTTCATTATCACATCCTTTGGCTGTTCAGTCTGAGACATATTCGATTTCAACATTTGCAATGTAATTCATTATTCTGGCCAGTTCATATATGACCATCTCGTCATCCTGTTTTTTCGCGCCGGTTTCAATCGATAGAAATATTTCCGATAAATCATGGAGTCCATAATTAGCAGTCGCGCCCTTGAGACCATGACCGAGAAATTTCAGGGTATCAAAATGTTTATTTATTAATGCACTGTTCATGCTTTCCAGTTCTTTTTTGATTTCCTCAAACAGGTCCGGGATCAATTCTTCCAGATCAGCGTTTATCCTGGCTTTAAATTTTTTGCCGGGCGAAGAATTTTCAAAAGATATGCCGTCAATGCCCGCTTGCTCTTTGTTTCCCGGAATATCGACGTTTAGACCTTTATGTTTAAATCCAAACCGTTCGGCAAGCATTTGCAGGAGAATATTTTTCTTTAGCGGTTTTGATAAAAATCCGGTGCAGCCGGCTTCAAAACATTTTTTCTTTTGTTCGGAAAATGCATGGGCCGTTATGGCAATCACCGGTGTCTTCGGCTGATTGTTTTCCTGCTCCCATTTTCTGATTTGACGGGTCGCTTCCAGACCGTCCATTTCCGGCATTTCGATATCCATCAAAACAAGGTCATACTTATTGCGAGTATATTTTTCCACTGCGCTCCGTCCATTTTCAGCAATATCAATTGTATGCGCCGAATCTTTTAAATACTGCTGCATGAGTTCCCGATTGGGTTCAATGTCTTCTGCCAGGAGAATCCGGAGCGGGGGCAGCGTCATTTTTTCAAATTTTCGAACTGACGGTATATATTCCGCAATTTCCATCCCTTCAAGCTCGGGGGAGGATGCCGGGAATGATTCTGCCCGAGGCAACCGGGCGGTGAATAAAAACCTTGTTCCCCGGCTTTCATTGGATTCAATCCAGATATCCCCGCCCATGAGTTCCACGAGTCGTTTGCAAATCGCAAGACCCAGTCCGGTTCCGCCATACCTGCGGGTCGTTGATGTGTCCACTTGCGAAAAACTCTCAAAAATCAACTGCTGTTTTTCCGCGGGTATGCCGATTCCTGTATCCCGAATGCAGAACTTCAGCAATTCAGGATCATCAGAATGAACAACATCCAGTGCTACTTCCCCGTGATTGGTGAATTTGATAGCATTGCTCAAAAGATTGATGAATATCTGTCTTAACCTTGTTGAATCTCCCTTTCGAAAGGGTTGAACGTCGGATGCCACCCGGCAGTTAAGTTCAAGCCCTTTTTCGTGAGCCTTAACCGCCAGCATTTTACATGCGGTTTCGACTAAATCCATCAGGTTGAATTCTGTATCATCGAGTTCCATTTGCCCGGCTTCGATTTTTGAGAAATCCAGAATGTCATCAATAATAGAAAGTAAAAGCTCACCGGAAGAATCGATTGTCTTTATATAATCCATGAGTTCAAACGGCAGACTGGCTTCAGATAAAAGTTCGGTCATGCCTAAGATTGAATTCATCGGGGTTCTGATCTCATGACTCATGTTCGCCAGAAAGTCGCTTTTTGCTTTTGTGGCCGCCTCAGCCTGCTGGCGGGCTTCATATAGGTCTTTATAAATGCTGGCGTTGTTGATGGCGGTAGTCACATGCGACACATAACGCTGAATTTTCATGATATCCTGTTCTGAAAGCGCAAAGTTATGGTAGACACCATAAAAACCAATGCATCCGATGACCTGGTTTTGGAATTCAAGGGGCAGGAGCAGTATGGTCCCAAACGGACACATTGAATATACTTTCAGGTCAATCGGCAGCATCTGTTTGGTTGGCTTG
>JAHECJ010000022.1 GCA_024641805.1 Desulfococcus sp. | reverse complement strand
AGCAAAAAAAATTTAGCCGAACAAAATCGGCAAACTCGTAAAAAGTCAGATTTCGATGGCAACGAAAAAAGCTCCAAAGTCAAGGCGCGCAAATCCTGAGTGATGATTTGTACTTAGCGTACCATGAAGAAACGAAGGATGAAGCGCAACACAGAATTTGGACTTTTTACGAAGCCATCAAAATTGATCTCCCGTATCTTGACCAGACACATCCATCATAGAAAGGAAAAACCATGAACCAGGCACCGGACAAAATTATTTGCTCGATGATCCGTCTGAGCAAATATTATGATAAAAAACCAATCCTTGAAAATATTTCCCTGTCTTATTTTTACGGAGCTAAGATCGGGGTCCTAGGCTTGAACGGCTCGGGAAAGAGTTCTCTGCTGCGCATTATGGCAGGCAAAGACAAGGAGTTTAACGGCGAAATGACCTTAAGCCCGGGGTATACTGTAGGGTTTCTGGAACAGGAACCCGCCCTCGACGAAAGCAAAACCGTCCGCGAAACCGTTGAAGAAGCAGTTTCCGAAATCGTCGATCTGATGAAGGAGTATGACCGGATCAATGAAAAGTTCGCGGAACCCATGTCGGACGATGAAATGGACCGGCTCATCACCCGCCAGGGGGAGGTCCAGGAAAAACTGGATGCCACAGATGCCTGGGACCTGGACTCCCGCCTGGAGATGGCCATGGATGCCCTCCGTTGCCCGGACGGGGATACGTCGGTAAAAGTACTGTCCGGTGGCGAAAAACGGCGGGTGGCTCTTTGCCGGCTGCTCCTGCAAAAACCGGACATTCTGCTTTTAGATGAACCCACCAACCACCTGGATGCGGAAACCGTGGCCTGGCTGGAGCGTCACCTGCAGAAATATGAAGGCACCGTCATTGCCGTGACCCATGACCGTTATTTCCTGGACAATGTGGCCGGCTGGATACTGGAACTGGACCGGGGTCACGGGATTCCATGGAAAGGCAATTATTCTTCCTGGCTCGAACAGAAACAGGAACGTCTCCGTCAGGAGGCAAAATCGGAAAGCCATCGCCAGAAAACCCTGGAACGAGAACTGGAATGGATCCGGATGTCCCCCAAGGCCCGTCAGACCAAATCAAAGGCCCGAATCAGCGCCTATGAAAAATTGCTGTCTAAGGAAAATGACTCCCAGTCCAGGGAGCTTGCCATTTTTATCCCCCCCGGACCCCGCCTGGGCAACGTGGTCGTTGAAGCGGAAAATGTATCCAAGGCATTCGGAGACCGGCTGCTGTTTGAAAACATGTCGTTTCTGCTCCCCCCGGGGGGCATCGTCGGTGTCATCGGCCCGAACGGGGCCGGCAAGACCACCCTTTTCCGCATGATTACCGGTCACGAAACTCCGGATGCCGGCACCCTCAAAATCGGTGAAACGGTTTCGCTGGCATATGTGGACCAGAGCCGGGAAAGCCTTGATCCGGAGAAATCCATCTGGGAAGTGATTTCAAACGGGAATGAAAAGATCCCGCTCGGGAACGCAGAAGTCAATTCCCGGGCCTATGTAGCCCGCTTCAATTTCTCTGGCGCTGACCAGCAAAAAAAGGTCGCGATGCTGTCCGGCGGTGAACGCAACCGGGTGCATCTGGCCTGTATGCTCAAACAGGGGGCCAATGTCATCCTGCTGGACGAGCCCACAAACGACCTGGACGTGAATACCATGCGGGCCCTGGAAGAGGCGCTGGAAAGTTTTGCCGGATGCGCGGTGGTGATCAGCCACGACCGGTGGTTTCTCGACCGGATCGCCACCCATATCCTGGCGTTTGAGGGCGACAGCAAGGCTGTCTGGTTTGCCGGCAATTATTCGGATTACGAGGCGGACCGGAAAAGAAGGCTGGGGGCGGAGGCTGATCGGCCGCACCGAATCAAGTACCGGCAGTTAACTAGGGATTAACAGGATAAGAAAAGGTGTCAGGTGTCGGGCAATAATTGAACAAATCCTGAACACCTGACACCCGAAACCTGAAACCTTTACTGAAGCTTGCCTTTTCGGGTTCCGACCTATCCTTCTACTTCCACTACCGATGCCTTATTAATAACAATCGGCGTCACCGGCACGTCATCATAGGTGTTCTTTCTCCCTGTCGCGACGGCTTTGATTTTGTTGACCACCTGATGTCCTTTGGCCACTTTACCGAATACCGTATATCCCCACCCGTCCGGTGTTTTGCTCTTGTGATCCAGAAAATCGTTGTTTTTCACATTGATAAAAAACTGGGCTGTAGCGCTGTGCGGATCGGATGTCCGGGCCATTGCCACGGCATAGGATATGTTCTTCAAGCCGTTATCGGCTTCGTTTTCGACCGGCGCATTGGTCGGTTTTTCCTGCATATCCTGGGTCAACCCGCCTCCCTGAATCATAAAACCGTTAATCACCCGGTGGAAAATCGTTCCGTCATAGTGGCCGGCGTTTACATATTCCAGAAAATTGGCAGCAGATTTAGGAGCCTGGTCTTCTAAAAGTTCAATCAGAATATCCCCCATGCTGGTTTCAAGCTTTATCATTTCATTTCTCCTTTTCATTAAAATAAAGGTTCAGAATGCGCAGCACATTCTAATTTTTAAAATAGTCTTATCGATCGGTTCGAATATCAAAAAAAAAGCCATATTGTCAACCCGTCAGTCAAAACGGTGTTGAATAAAAATAAAGGACCCGCGAATGCGGCGGGCCTGAGAAAATCTTTTTCCGATTAATTGCGGACAAATGGCTGGCCGTGGAAGAAGGCGTTGTGGGCGGCTTGGTACGGGCTATCGTCCCTTCCTTTCCGGCGCAGTTTACCGGAAACATACCGCTGGACAATATCAATCAGGATCTGGAAACCAAAAAAGAATATGACAAATACTGCTATCTCTGCCAGGGAATTGAGCTGGTTGAGGCAGTGGGCATTGAAAATGCCATCGGCATGTATTCAGAAAACCCCTCAAATTTTATAACCACCCTTGCGGAATATACCCCCGGAAAACATGAAATATCCGAGGGGAAAATGAACACAAACTGATTTTGCAATCTAACGCTGCTATTTTCCTCTACCCATTACCAGGAACGGAGCGTGATTGGAGGTAAAAAACGGCGGGTCATTATTGATAATGGCTTTGATGGGTGCTGACTTTTTAAACTCTTTTGCCAGAAACCGCCGGACGTTATCCCGGTTCCAGCCTTTGGGATGCGCAAATTCTCTGTAAAGAGACAGGTCGCCCTCGTAAAAATCGATGGTGTCAAGTTCGCTGGCGTCATCGCTGTATGCGGGCAGATTAAATACGGCCAGATTCAAAAAATCAATGGCATGGGCATGGGCCATTGCAAACTCCAGTGTTTTTTCGGCGCTGACACGGGATTCAGCCGGTGTTCCGAACAACAGATACACGTATGTGGCAATGCCGGCATGCTTGAGATTTTGTAAGACCTTTGACACTGTATTCAGATCGATTCCCTTTTCAAGGGCATCGAGCACCGCCTGGTCCCCGGATTCCACCCCCAGCTTTAGCATTACACATCCTGACGCTTTAAGCCCTCTTGCAAACTCCGGATCCGCAAGATGATCGGTTATTCTGGCAAAACCATACCAGGGTGTCTTGATTGGATTTTCAATCACATGTTTTAAAAATTTCGGAGACAGCGCATTATCTGTAAAGTGGATAAGCCGGGGTTTTTCCATGGTGATCACCCCTTCGATATCTTTTTTGACAGCCAGGATATCAAGGGGGTGATATCTCCCCTGTTCTGATTTTTCCGGACAAAAGGCGCACTTTTGCCAATAGCACCCCCGGGAGGTGCTGTAGGGAATTACCGGACCGGGTGAAAAATAGCGCTGCATCTCAAATAACGAATAATCATAGCCGGAACTGTCTGGCAGCGCTTTATTTTTCGCCCCGCACAGATTCAGCAGAGAATCCTCCCCCGGCCCACATACCAGATCATCGACAAGACCATCAAACGGATTGATAAAATTCGGAATGCTCATCCATGATGTAATCAGCCCGCCGCCGAAAACGATTCGGATCCGGGGAAATCGCTTTCGGATCAAACCGGCAATGGCAAACGCGCACAGCGCCTGGCTCATAAAATTAACTGAAAATCCTATTATATCAGGCTCTTTTTCAGTAAAAAATCCCGCCAGCCTTTTCTTAAAACTGAAATAAAACGGATTGGCATCAAACTGTTCGGCAGCCCTGAGCAAATCATCACTGCGGACCGCGGAAAATTCAGATGCAGTATAGTTGGACAGGGACAAATCTACTCCGCAAGCCCCACCAATAATCCGGATTACCCGGTTAATGTCCATTACCGCACGCTTGTATCGGTCCAAACCGGCGTATGTCTCGTCTGATCTTAACGCCTTAAGATTTCTATCAATATTCGCGAAAGCCCTTTTCGACCAGGTATCTTCTGCGGAAACCGGCTTTTGAAGCAGGTCCAGAACCCCGGTCAGGTTCGCATCATATATCCGGCAGTCTATACCGGCGATTTTCAGCGCGCCCGCCAGTTTTGCAATCCCCGCCGGCGGCTCACACGGTTTTGACAGCGGCGGATGAATGAGAAGTATGGATTTTTCATCCAGCATGATTTTTAACCATTTCCCCGAGTAAAATACCTGCGGGCACCTGGTGCCCATGGGCATAATCATGCCGAAAAACCATCTTCCGCGCCCGCCCGATACAGGTCGGTACGCACAAACCGCACCCCATGCATTTTTCTAACTTCACTTCAATGCGGCCATTCACCTTTCTATTGGCATCAAAAATACACCGTTCGATGCATTTGCCGCATTTTTCAACACCCATACATTTCTTCAAATCTGACTGACAAATTTCAGGGCCTTTCCACATCATCTCACCAGTCAGCATAAAAACCCTTGTCGGTGCACAAACACGTGGCTCGCAATTACAGATGCAAAACACCCATCTTCCTGATTGCCGGCACATTTCAAGGGCATGAATATACCCCAATGCATTGCATTTTCTGAGTATTTCCTTCACCTCGCCAGCCGACGCCATTTTATATCCAAGCTTTAAACTCATAAAAATATCTTTGGCATACAAAAACTGGATATCTTTTATCAGCGGCTCTTCCCATTTACACGTGGCCAGCTGGCATAAGCACGGACCAAGGGCAAACCGTCCATCATCCGGGCCTTCCAACTGATCCAGAAAATCGACCACCCTTTCGGCGGCCTCTAATGTGATGACTATTCCATGAGGCAAATCCTTAGATGCTCTGGCAATCTGAAGCATCAATTTTTTCCCCCACCGCGTGTTTGTCAGCCATTTCTTTTCAAGCAGGTAATCGGTCAGCTTAAGGATGATCTTTGGTTCCAGATAGCTGTATAACCAGTGCACAAGATAATGAAAAAAACCGATATCTCTTAATTTCTGTTTTTCAGGATTAAAACCGGCATGTGACATCATTCACCCAATCAATGGTGCTTTGTAACCGAACTCAGTCATATAAGAAGCAAATCGTTCGATAATTTGCTCATCCTTAATTCCAAAATCATCCGCACTGTATTTGTGCTTTCCGTGTTTGTGCCGGGGGTTCCGGTTAATAAATGCTTTCATTGCGGCTTCAACATGGTCATTCATCGTCATCCCCTGCCTGTTATAAAACCGTTTAACAACAGCGAACGGATCATCGCACAATTCCTCGAAAAGGACATCATATACATCGATATCCCGATTTTTCCGGACAGCCATATTTATATTTGTTTCATATTCCAGAAAATCCGAAGTGCATTCAGCCATCTTTCTGACATCAAGTCGTTTGACAACATTACAGTGAGCGCTGTATACCAGACTGTATGAACTGCTGCAAATATCGACAGGATGACGATGTGTTTGGATCAGCATGGCCTCCGGGCATTGATTTTTTATCTCATTAATCGAACCGGCATGCGCCGGTGCTTTCAGGGTCAACCGTTTATCAGGAGTCGCTGACTGATAAATTTTCAATAACTGAAAATACTCATCATATCGTTTCGTCCGTTCCGCCCGAAGACACCATTTTACATAGGAATAGACAGGCGCCATCATATAAAAGGCAATGCTTTGAAATGTCAATGTCATCAGCAAGATACATTCCTCATATTCATCATCTCGTACCACATGGATATGATCAAACTGCTTCGAAAGATAACGGTACGTCAGATACTCGATTTTTGCCCGGATTTTACGGAAGTCTGTTCCGGCTTTCGAAGGTATGGGCCGAATAAGTTCCCAGAAATAAAGCCCCCGGTTTTCGGGATCCTGAGCCAGCAAACGATGCAGAAACGTGGTGCCGGTTCTCGGCAGACCCACAATAATAATTGGCGGATTAATTTTTTTTGTAAATATTTCCGGGTTTCTTTTTTTAAAATCTATAAATTCCAGACGGTTTTCAAGACTTCGATTTATGACCGTCCGCTGCAAAATTCTTCCGAGATACGTTAAATCAGCATCATGGTTCAAGGAATCGATTAAACATGCCAGTCCTTCTTTAAAATACGGATCGCCAAAATCACTCAATGAAAGCCGATTAGCGGCGGTTTCCATCAGTTCATCTTTGTCTAAACGAACGAATGACTGAAGCCTTTCATTGAACTGCTCGCCAATTTTATTAATCAAACGGGCAAAACCAGGCATTTTTTGTCGTTCCGGCAACATAATCGGTTACCTTTTATGAATGATACGAACATTACAGGATGCTGAGAAAATCCCTAAAACAAGGCATTTCAATATAGAGACGAATAATTTACTTCAATGGCTGAATAGCGCTTTAAAAGACTTGATCAGTCCCATAGGGATTAAATGCGGACGCCGCTCCATCGCAACTTCGCCTTCAAAATATCAAAATAATTCTGATCCGGGAAACTGACAATTTTGACTGGATGGGGGCTCTTTGATATCAGAATCGTATCCCGATCATTAATTTCAAGTACATTCTGACCGTCAAAGTTGATAAAGATATCGGTCGTTTTTTCAACCAGCTTGATTTTAATGCGAACCGTATTAGGCAGAATCATACACCGGTTGGTCAATGTAAACGGGCAGATCGGGTTAATGATAATACCCTGTACTTCCGGGTGCATAATCGGTCCGCCGGCTGCGAGCGAATAGGCTGTGGAACCTGTGGGTGACGCCACAATCAGGCCGTCACTTCGATATGTTGTCAGGTAATGATCGTTAATATAGGTTTCTATATTGGCCAGCCGGGCCAATGCCCCTTTATTAATCACTACATCATTTAAGACGGTTTCCCGGGCAATTTCCTTGTTTTCCCGTATGACCTTCACCAACAGACGGGATCGATCTTCAATGACATAGTCCATTTCCAAAACCCGCCGGGCGGCTGAAAAAAGATTTTCACCGGCAGTCTCCGCCAAAAACCCGACTTCACCGAACTTGATCCCGATCAACGGAGTGTTATGCTGCCCCACCCACCGCGAGGCGCTTAAAAAAGTCCCGTCTCCCCCCAGCACAAACACGCAGGACAATCCTTCCGGAGCAGACTGATTAGCGGTATTGTCATTAATTCCCGAATCACCGGGAGTATAAGTCCGCGCTCTGACCACTGAAATGCTTTTTTCCTGAAGCCACTTTTCCAGCGCATCTGCTTTTCTGAGCGCTTCTTCATCCTGCTTTACATAAAGACCGATACGTTTCACACGCCGGATTCCTTTTCCACATTATTGTATTGCCAATATTGATCGATTCGCAAACAGCCAAGTTTGCACAAAGAACACTGAGAAACGAAGATAACCACCTAAAAATAAATATCTTACTTCAAGGCGCCAGTGGTTTAAAAAACCTCCCGACAACGTCCCTATATTCTGAAATGCAGCGGAAACCGTCGGAATTCAAACCCCGAAAAATGGAAGAAGCCAGTAGCCATTCGTGAAAGTTTAACTTTTTGATTGATGATCAGCAAGTATTTTTAATACCTGAGTTTTTCAGGTATCAAACGAATCTCACGAGTTGTCCGATCCCTTGTTTTATCCTTGAAAAATTAATGAATATCAGTAAAATAAAAAAACTTTACCCTTCACTTATCAGGCAGCTGTTTTCTGTCAATACTAAATCATGCAAGGGGCTAATTGAATGAAGCGGGAGCAGTGGGGAAGCCGAAGCGGCTTTGTGTTATCAGCAATCGGATCCGCAATCGGACTCGGAAATATCTGGCGATTTCCTTATATGGCCTATGACAACGGCGGCGGTGCATTTCTTATCCCCTATTTTTTTGCCCTGCTCACCGCGGGCATTCCGATTTTAATCTTAGAATTCGGCATCGGGCATAAAATGAAAGGATCCGCCCCCTTAACATTTGCCCGGTTGAACAAACGATGGGAATGGCTTGGCTGGTGGCAGCTGGCCATCAGTTTTGTCATTTCTGTTTACTATGTTGTGATTATCGGCTGGGCGTTTAATTACATCTGGTTTTCACTGTCCCAGTCCTGGGGTGCCAATACGATTGCCTTTTTTACGGAAAATTTCCTGGGACTTACCGGATCTCCCTTTGATTTCGGAGGAATTCGACTACCGATTGTATTTACTGTTTTGATTGTCTGGGCCATCAATTTTATTGTTCTTTTCAGTGGAGTCAAGAAAGGCATCGAATTATCCAATAAAATATTCATGCCCATCCTCTTTTT
This sequence comes from Desulfococcus sp., assembly GCA_024641805.1. Classification (GTDB taxonomy): domain Bacteria; phylum Desulfobacterota; class Desulfobacteria; order Desulfobacterales; family Desulfosalsimonadaceae; genus SURF-3. The sequence goes on along the minus strand of JAHECJ010000022.1, from coordinate 2,783 downwards.
ACTCCTTCTGGTTCTGCTCGTCAGAAGCGTCACATTGCCCGGCGCATCAAAGGGACTGGAACTGCTATTCAAACCCGATTTCTCAAGAATCCTTGATGCCGGGGTCTGGGTCGCCGCTTACGGTCAGATCTTTTTTTCCTTAAGCATCGCCTTCGGGATTATGATTTGCTATTCCAGCTATTTACCTGAAGAATCAGACATCGTGAACAATGCCTTTATCACAGGTTTTGTCAATTGCGGATTCAGCCTGCTTTCGGGAATCACCGTCTTTGGTATTATCGGTTTCATGATACATCAGTCCGGCGGTGAATTGCCGGCCAAGCTGTCCGGCGTTTTTCTGGCTTTCGTGACATTGCCCGAAGCAGTTAACCAGCTTCCGCTAATGAAAACCATTGTCGGGATTCTGTTTTTCACCTCCATTGTCTGCGCCGGCATGTCATCTGAAATATCCATCAGTGAAACAGTGGTTTCCGGAATTATGGATAAATTTAATCTGAGCAGGAAAAAAGTGGTGACCGGTTACTGTTTGACGGCCGGCTTGTTGAGTCTCATTTTTACCACCGGCAGCGGGCTTCTGATCTTAGACATTGTTGATCATTTTATTAACAATTTTAATATTGTTTTTGCGGGGTTAATTGAAGTGATCCTGCTCGGATGGTTTTTTAGTCTCAACAGCGTCAAAGACCATATCCATCCGATTTCAGACTTTAATATCGGGGTCTGGTGGAACTTCTGTATTAAGATACTGACGCCCATCGTTCTGGGCATCACCGCTGTTCAGAATTTGATCGGTGACATCAATACGCCTTACGGCGGCTATTCTTTAGCGGCACTCGCCGGCCTTGGTTGGGGGGTGTGGATTTCCGCCGTTGTTTTCAGCTTTATTCTTTCGTTGATTAAATGGAAAAGGCCATTTACAGATAATAATTGCGCTTAGACAGGAGGATTCAATTTTGACGCCCGGAGCCATTTTAATGATGTTGTTTGGTCTTTCCCTGACGTGGGGAGGCGCCAGTATATGTATTGCGATTGCCATTCAGAGAAGGAATATCTAATTGATTTCATTATCTTAATTTTCTATTGACTTACGAGCATGATTAATGGAAAATGAAAGAATATTTTTAGGCTTTCCATAAACGGATATCCTTTTACGGAGTCAACAATGAATTTTAATAAGATTTCAGTTTTGTTTATTTCCTGTGTATTGATCATCATTGCCCTGCCGGTTAGCGGCCTTTGTGAACTAAAAGCCATGAACGATGAAGAGATGACGGATATATATGCGACCGGATTTTCTTCTTTCACGATTAACGATCTCGGTGGCGGCCTCACCGAGACGAGAGCCTGGTTCAATATTGATGCATATACATATACAACCATCGATTCTCTAAAGCTCGGTTATCATGATGAATATAAATACAAAGACCCGAACCCTGTTCCCGGCTGGGATGAAGATTGGGAGGATGTTGTAATCGGAACAGACTATGAAGATCCCAGCACGGATTTCAATGCCAAAGGCTTTTATTTTTCAGCGAATTTTACAGACATTGATCAACCCGACATCCGTGAGTTAAAATCCGTGAAGTTCGGCTTTGATGATGTTCACGGAGATATTTCTGCAATTTTCAATAACTTCAGCGGCACCATCAATGACGGCGTTGGAGCTCCGGAATACAATGGTCACAGTCTCAATCTGGGACCCGCGACTATTACGGCTAATGGTGGTAAATTCGAATTTTCACTTAACATTGAAAATTATGATAAAGGCTACTGGGTGACCTTTGACAACGCCGTTGTAACCCCATAAAAATACTCCCAACTGAAATACGAAATTTGCCGGAAGCCACACAACGTGTTTTCCGGCATTTTTTTTCATAATGCTCGGTTTCACTTTTTTTAAAAGAATATCCTCAAAGGAGTATTGATTATGGAAAATGAAAAACTCATCAAAATGCTCAACCGGGATCTGGCGGATGAACACGCAGCCATTATCCGCTATCTGATTCACAGCTATCTTGAAGGGGAAGATTCTCCTATCGGCGCGGGCCTGTTGTCGCGCGCCAGGGAAGAGATGTGGCACATGCACTGGCTGGGAATGATCATCGGAAAGATGGGCGGTGAACCGGATTTAACCCCGGCTCCCTATCCCTATGACCCGACCAGTCGTAAAACCATATTCAAATCCTATGTGGCGTATGAAAAAAAATTAATCCCGCACTATTTGAAGGAAGCGGATTCAGCGGATGATCCGCACATCAAACGGGTTCTTCAGCGTGAAGCCTGGGAATCGGAAATTCATGCCAAAAAATTCCAGAGAACGCACGATAAATTGTCACCTGAACAGGCTGCCGGCCTTCCGGGTGAAGAGAATGAACTGCCGGAAAGCTTTGTGGAAAAAATTCAGCGGATCGTTGAAGCCAAATACACCCAGATGCTCCAGGCCATCCGGGACGCATGGGTTTTCCAGGACAACGGACTTTCCGGATGGCAGATCATCGATTTCTCATTTACCAAAATGAAACAACTGGCCCATATTGCCGAAACGGTGGCAGAAAATGGCCTGGAACCCCGCCTGCAAAAAGGCCATATCGTGACAGCCGCCTCTATCGGTGCCGCGCTTCAAAACAGTGTGGAAAGCGTAAGACAAACCCGCCAGCTACATGCAGATATTCAAAAAAACCCGGAAGCGCTAAAGCATTCCGGATTGATGATCAATCTGGATTTATCTCTCAAGCAGGAATCATATGAAGCCGAAGAAATTGAAGGCTGGCTTAAATAACGGT
>JAHECJ010000492.1 GCA_024641805.1 Desulfococcus sp. | reverse complement strand
AAAAGACTTGCGGCGGCGGGATTCGCATCTACAATCCGCCCTGACTCCGTGTCTGCAATAAAAATGGCATCCGGAAAGTTATTGAATATGGCCCGATGCCGCTCCTCACTTTCCCTCAGCGCCTCCCGTTCTTTCCTTAGAATTTTCGCCTGCTCGATTGAGTAAAGGCAATAGGCGATATCGCCGGCGACTTCAAAAATAAATCCATTTTCATCCGGATGCCCGTTCAGGCCATGATCCCGGTAAACAGTCAGGGTCCCGAAAACTCTTCCCCCATATTCAAGCCTGCAGACCAGACTATGGCCGTCGCGATAATTCATGAAAAAAGGACAGGCCGCGCAGACCTGCTGGCGGTTGTCAATGGCAATGACCCCCGGTTTTTTCAATGCTTCCGAGACACAATAGAAAATGTCACCGCCTATCAGTTTTTCCTTTAACAGAACGAACGGATCATTGACGTCCACCGGGAAGACTTTAGCCACGTTTCCACGGGCATCCGTCAAACAGATCCATGCGAATAAAAAATCCCCGGTTTTGGTCAGCATTTGACAGGATTTTTCGAGCATCCGGTCCGGATCTGTTTCCCGGGCAATGGGACGGAAATTTCGTAAGAGTTCATTCAGGTGTTTTAATCGATCATCTGCGGATAAGGGAATTTTTTCAGTCATTTATCCTCTTTATTGTGCTCAGCAGCTCATCTGAAAACGCATGTGATCATTGTAGATAAAATATTCTGACGGGTTTCAAGGTTGAGAGATAAATATAATCGGAATTGATAATATATGAAAGCCTTTTCGAACGTCCCATGCAAAATTCCTTCTGAAATAACTTTATCATATACTTGATGTATAAAAATAAACGCGTGGATTGCATTCACTGGGGTTACAATTTCAGGATTCTCCGGAGTGAAAATAAAAACAGTCACGGGATGACGAATATGATATTGAATTTTTTATAGAAATATTGTAATAACGCATTGTTTAAAAAAATATTTCAAATATCAGGACCCGATGCAGAAAATGAAAAAATCAGCATTTCTTATCATTGGCATGATCATTTTCGTATCCGCCTGTTCCAATCCCGGTGATCCGGAAAAAGTGCTGGCCCGGGCCCGCAAATACGCCCGGCAGGGTGAATATGAAAAAGCGCTGCAAGACCACATCTGGTTTCATGACAATGCGTTAAAGTACAAACCGTCGCTATACGGCGTGAGAATCACGTTTGCTTTACTGGACTGGATAGAACTGGGGAAAAACTATCCCAAAGCCCACAATGCGCTGATAGATATCCGGGACCGGAAAACAGATTTGATCAAAAACAGACAGGGGACCCGGGAACTGTTTCATGATGTGAAATCCATAAACAAATATCTGAATGAAAGCCAAAAGACGGTTGATCTGTTCAAAGAAATGACCGTCTGTGACTTTGAGCTGGCTAAAAGCTGCTATCCTCTGGCAAAAGATGATTTAATCGCACACCAGGAATTTAAACTCTGCGACCGGATGATGGAAGCCCCGATGTTTATCATCCGTGACATGCGAAAAATTCTGGATCAGAATATCCAGATCTATAAAACCAATCAGTGGGCGGATACAGCGCACCTGGAGTGGACCATTAAATATTACCTGGAAGAAACGGAGTCCACGCTGATCGTCCTGGTTAATAACAACCGTTTTGTCGAAGCAAAACGGTTTCTGGCCGAAGCGTCGAAAGATATTGATATTGCCAGAATCAATGCAGGCCTGGCCGATCTGAAAAATAAATATTTGGCAAATCAGCTGCCGGCGGGCTGATTGTTATTCATCACGATCCGACCGGGATGCATCAAGAACCGTGTCTTTGATAATAATATGCCACTTTGGCCGCTCCCAGCTTTTTCGAAACGCTTCAACATCCGACTGGACAGCTTTTTCCTTTTTTTCATTCCCGTCCAAAAACAAAACAAAATCCAGCTGAGGTGCAAGACCAAACTCTTCGTCAAAAAGGCGGGCAATATTATTCGGGGACAACACTTTTCTGCCGAGCATGTCGCTTAGCGGCAAGACAAGGCCTTCATTCTGTCCGGCAGGCAGGTAGGCCTTATAAACAAGTTCACTGCAGACCAGGGTTGCATCTGTCAGAAAATCAAAATTAAAATCATACGGCCTGCCCAAAAAAGCAAATGCCCGGAATACGGCCACTGCTTTTGTTTCTTTGGATAATACCGGCCGCAACACCACCATCGAATCCGCATTCGCTGAGTGTTCCAGCGTGGTAAGCACAACCCCTTCGCCGATAGCTTCGATCACCCGGGAATAATGATTTTCACTGTCCGCCCTCAGACTTTTTTCATATGCATTGGAAAACTCTTTGGACAGAAGTTCTTCGAGGCTGTTAAATTGAGTCCCCATGGACTTAACCCACGCCTTAACCCGGGGTGAATCATTAAAAAATTTGCCCCGTTCATCCGCCGTTCCGACATAAAGCGCCGCATGGGTCCAGAAGCCAGGCAGACCGATATTGGTCATGCACCATTCCCGCCGCTGAAGAAGTATATCCCCGGGTTCGAGCTCCGGAATCATTTTTTTAATCTGTTCCCGGCTGATCAGAAATTGATCCCCCCGCCGGACCCGGATTTCGCTCATAAGATTTGAAATGCCCTTCTGCACCGGGAACCATGCGGTAAATGCTGTATCCTGGAGAATCCGGATGCCGTTCTGGGCGGTCTGAACCGGCCCCCGGCCTTTTCCCGCATCCCATATGGCGGATATATCCTCAGACATCCCCTTTGACAGTATTAAATCCGGATCGCTGCCGTAAAACTCATATACTATGTTTAGCCTGGCAAATTCCGCGCCGCGGAGCACGTTTAAAAATCTGAATTTCAGATGGGAATACGTTTCCGGCGGAAGCCCCATTTCCGGTACCGCTTCATTGAGTACCACATGGAAATCCGGGTTCTGTTCAATAATATCGATGAAATCCATGGCAAACCGGTACTGGGCGACAAAGGCGGCAAAAGAAATCCGAAACGCGGTCTTTTTCCGCTCGCCTTCAGATTCTTTATAATATTCCGAATAAATGTCCCCGA
>JAHECJ010000491.1 GCA_024641805.1 Desulfococcus sp. | reverse complement strand
GCGAAATATTAATCACGGCCATGCGGGTTCATCAGAAATATTTTGCCGTGGTGGATTCCCGGGATAACCTGATGCCGTATTTCGTGGCAGTCAACAATACCCTGGGCAATGACATGAACCTTGTGGCAAAAGGCCATGAACGCGTTTTACGGGCCCGGCTGGCAGACGCACAATTCTTTTTTAATGCGGATCTAAAAACTTCTTTGGATGAAAAAAAGGAAAAGTTAAAATCCGTTTTATTCCAGGCTGACCTCGGTTCCATGGGGGACAAGACCCGTCGGATTGAAAAGCTGGCCGTGGCTCTGGCAGGTTCGCAGAACCTGGATGCCAATCAGGTTGCGCGCATTGCCCGGGCTGCCGCTTTATGCAAAACTGATCTTGTCAGTCATGTGGTGGTGGAATTTCCCAAACTCCAGGGAATCATGGGGCGGGTATACGCACAGAAACAAAAGGAGCCGGACAATGTGGCCACGGCCATTGAGGAACATTACCTGCCCACGTCCGCCGGCGGCCGACTGCCGGAAACGGTTGAAGGGGCAGTTTTAAGCATTTCGGATAAAATAGACTCGATCTGCGGCTGTTTCTGTATCGGTTTGATTCCCACCGGCGCTTCGGATCCTTATGCACTGCGTCGCCAGGCAAACGGCATTGTTCTGACCGCCCTTGAAAATAAATTTACCTTTTCATTTAAAGAACTCATTGACGAGAGCCTGCTGCTGTTTGACCAATGGAATGCATCCAAAGACAATGCCTTGACTGAAAAAATCATTGATTTTATTAAAGGACGCATCGCGCATCTGCTGGAAGAGGAGGGTGTTTCAAAAGATGCGGTCGCCGCTGTTTTGTCTGTTTCGAACGACAATATCCCGACCGTCTGGAAAAAGGCCCATGCACTACAGCGTTTAAAATCAGAACCTGATTTTGAAATTCTTGCCACCGCATTTAAACGAGTGGTGAATATTATCAAAAAGGCTGATCCGTCCGAGACACGTTCACAAACCGTCAACGAAGTGATTTTTGAGCATGATTCCGAATCTGCCCTGCTCAATAAGTATAACGATGTCAAACAACGGGTGATCCGGCACATTGAAAATGGAAACATTGACAAGGCGTTTGCCGATATCGCATCCATGCGTGAATCCGTTGACCGGTTCTTTGATGATGTGATGGTAATGGCTGAAAATATGGATATCCGTAGAAACCGATTGGCGCTGCTGGGACAAATATCCGGATTATTCGATTTGCTGGCCGATTTTTCTAAAATTTCGACCTGATTGACAAAAAGATCATAGATCAGAATTTATATTATAAAATAAAGGAGGGCTGCATAATGGCGGGTTATGATCCTGAGAAAGATAAAATGCTGAAACAGTGGAAATGCGAAGAAACCGGTCTGATGGTTTCCATTAATCAGTACGGGGAAGGGGAACCAAAACTTCAGATCGGCCCTCGTATCTTATTGAAAAAAGACGGAACGGAAAGAAGTCCGGCAAAGGCCGGCCGGCTGACCATTGAGGATGTCATGTGGCTTTATGACAATATCGATGAGATAAAAGATGAGATGACCGGCCTGGTTGATCCAATGAAATAAGTAAAGTGTTTCGGCGGAAGGCAGAAGGCTCTCAGGGGAAAAATTTAAGAATTTTTCCCGTCAGTCTTTCTTCTTCTTCAGACTTCTTTTTTTAATCTTCACACAAAAGATAAGCTCTGATATTCCTATGGACACGCAAGACGCCATCGTCAATCCGGTAATGGGCAGCAAGCCGCAGCAACTCGGGACTTGCTGCGTGATGGTTGCCAATCCGCCGGATTTTGATTATTTGAATCGGCTTTTAAAATCCGGGAAAAGCAAATCACACCGGGTATTAATGAGCCATTTGAATTACGGGTTTGAAAACAGCTCGATGGGCCTGATTGGTCCGTTTATCGGTGCTCCCTATGCGGTCATCCTGCTGGAATCCTTAATCGTCTGGGGGGTTCGCGAAGTTGTTTTTTTCGGCTGGTGCGGGGCGGTTTCCCGGGATGTCCGTATCGGTGATGTTATTGTTCCCGACCAAGCCTTTATTGACGACGGGACATCAAAAAATTATACCGCAGAAACTTCCTTGGAAACCTTTCCGTCCGCTTCTATCCAGAACCTCATCAAATCATCCCTGACCAGAAATAACCTCCGTTTTCATGAAGGGGCCATCTGGTCCACAGATGCCATATTCCGGGAAACTAAAGAAAAAGTCGGATTTTTTCAGAAAAAAAATGCCCTGGCCGTGGAAATGGAGGCAGCCGCCTTGTTTTCCGCCGGCAGTTTTCGTAACATTGATGTGGGATGCATTTTAGTCGTTTCCGACGATTTGTCTTCACTGAAATGGAAACCCGGATTTAACGATCCGGTATTCAAAGAACGCCGTAACCAGGTGTGTAACATAATCCCGAATTTTTGGAATGAAGAGAAACGATAAGCATGCCAGAAAATGGGACTTAACACATTATCATTCATTCTTAGCGAGCCATTTATGACCGACAGCACAAACACGGAAATTGAGCGCCGGATTATGTTTCTGCGCCAGGAACTTCATCATCACAATCACCGTTATTTTGTCCTGGATGATCCCGTCATTTCAGATGCGGAATATGATTGCCTGATGAAAGAACTTATTGAACTGGAAGAATCCCGGCCGCAGTTTTCAAGCCCGGATTCGCCCAGTGCGCGAGTCGGTTCCCCCCCGCTTGAAAAATTTGAAACCGTCATCCATACCGTCCCGATGATGAGCCTGGACAAAGGGTTTAATGAAAAAGACCTGATCAGCTTCGATCAGCGAGTGCGCAAACTGTTGAATACGGATATCGATATTCTGTACACGGCTGAACCCAAAATTGACGGCGTGGCCGTTGAACTGGTTTATGAAAATGGAGTTCTGACAATGGCATCCACACGGGGTGACGGGGTAACGGGCGAGGTGATTACCGCAAATGTAAAAACGATCCAGACCGTACCGCTCAAGCTCCAGCAAAATCCCTATTTGCAGGTTCCGGCGCTGCTTGAAGTCCGTGGTGAAATTTTTATCGGTAAGGGAA
>JAHECJ010000490.1 GCA_024641805.1 Desulfococcus sp. | reverse complement strand
AGAACATCAGCCCTTTTCTCAGAAAAATATCGATCCACTCATCCCTTGTTTTGGTGATAAAAACTGCATCAAACATTTCCAGCAACTCAGCCCCGGGTATGGGGCGCCCGATATTGTCTGTAAACCGTTCATTATCGAGCAATTCTGGCAGGCTGGTTGCCCGGCAAAAGTCAGCCCAGTATTTTTCTTCCGGATGATGGGTGCCGATGATCCATCGGCCGTCTTTGCACAGGAAGCTATTACGAAGGGGCGAATGATCATTCCGGTCAGACCGGACGCAGGGATCGACATTGAGTACATTGGCTATCATCAGATTGGGGTGTTGCAGCCATAGGGCCGTGCTGAAAAGCGACACATGTACTTCCTGACCGATGCCTTTACGTTCACGAACAAACAGGGCAGTTATAATTGCATGACTGATGGCAATCGCTGTGGCTTGATCCAGGATTCCCAAGTGAAGCATGGCCGGTTCGGAGGTACCTGTGGTAAACATCAGACCCGATATGGCCTGCCCCAGCGGATCGAATGCGCCGAGGTCATCCATGGGACCTGCGGGACCGAAACCGGAAACATTGGCGTGTATCAATTTAGGGTTGATCTGTTTAAGGCTTTCGTAATCAATGCCCAGTTTTGTTTTTGTACTTTTTCGAAGGTTTGTTAAAAAGACATCACACTCTTTGACCAGTTGGTTAAGGATTTCCTTTCCTTTTTTGGTTTTGATATCAAGATAGATTCCCTTTTTATTTCGGTTTGATACTTCATGCATAATGCTTTCGCCATTTGATAAAGACATATCGAGCTTTGCGATTTTGGTCCAGTATCTTTCAGGGTCTCCGAACCCGGACTCGATTTTAATTATGCCTGCTCCCAAATCCCCGAGTATGGCAGTTCCCCCCGGTCCGGCATGAAATACACCATATTCAACAATTTTAATGCCTTCAAGCGGCCCTGGCCGAGTATTGTCAGTGTTCTGTTGATTTATCATAACACTCCTTAACTACAATAGGATTCAGATCGAAATATCAAGTAAGTGAAGTTGTAACTATCTGGCTTTATATTTCTAATGTCAAGCCTCTTGTCCCACAAGCTAAATATCTGCAATACACAACACAGCTATCTTGATATAAGTGAAAATCCAAAAAATTCTATCTGGTTATCACCTTCGCTCAAGTTGATGCCTCAACTTGCGACATATTGGCAGTCATTACGAGGAGTGAGGAACGAACGACGAAGTAATCCCCCTGTTTTCCTGGAGATTGCTTCGGTCGTCCCTCCCTCGCAATGACAGAAAAAGTCATCATCCCTATGATGATCGAACTAATTTGAGTGAAGGGGATAACCATAAAATTCTAAATACCGGCAAACTTAAATGACCCACAAAAATTCTTCCCAATTCTGTTGTTTATGTGTATAAAATTAAAGCTTAAAGTGTTCCGGTTCACTGACTATCAGTAAGAATGTTATTTTAAGAAGGAAGCAAAGCGCGTTGGCAAATGTACTGATTATTGATGATGAAGTGGCAATATGCAACCTATTGTCCCGGCCGATTCGGAAGGAGCAGCACCACGTGGAGTATGCCCTGACAATCAGGGAAGGGCTTGCGTGTGCTGCCGAGGGAAACTTTGAAGTCATTTTTCTGGATGTCAATCTCCCGGACGGGAATGGTCTGGAGGCATTGCCGGCTTTCAAGCAGGCGCCGTCATCGCCGGATGTCATTATTATTACGGGGGCCGGGAATCCGGACGGTGCCGAGATGGCCATCCGGAGCGGCGCCTGGACCTACATCCAGAAACCCCCTTCAATGGCCGATATCATTCTGCAGCTGAACCGGGTCCTTCAGTACCGCAAAGAAAAAGAACAGCGGCAGTGTCCGGCAATTCTAAGAAGAGAAGGCATTGTCGGCAACAGCCCCCAACTGGAATCCTGTCTTGCCGAGGTGGCCCAGGTGGCGGGCAGTGAGGTGAATGTTCTGATCACCGGTGAAACCGGAACCGGCAAAGAGCTTTTTGCGCGCACCATCCATAATAACAGTTTCCGCGCGGATAAAAATTTTGTGGTGGTGGATTGTGCGTCCCTTCCGGAATCGTTGGTGAACAGTATGCTTTTCGGTCATAAGAAAGGGTCTTTTACCGGGGCGCAGCAGGACCGGTCGGGTTTAATCAAGGAAGCGGATGGCGGGACCCTTTTTTTAGATGAGGTGGGGGAGCTTTCACTGGCGCATCAAAAAGAGTTTTTAAGGGTTCTTCAGGAAAACCGGTTCCGGCCCATCGGCAGCAACCGGGAAATTGAAAGCGATTTCCGGCTGATTGCCGCCACCAACCGGGATTTGAATCAAATGGTCAATTCAGGGCAGTTCCGGAAAGACCTGCTTTACCGCATTCAGTCCTTTCATATCCACTTGCCGCCCCTGAAGTCAAGACCCCAGGACATCAAGGAGTTGGCTCAGAAGTGGATTAACCTGTTATGCGAAAAACAGGGCAGTGAAACCAAAGGCTTTTCTCCTGATTTTTTTGAAACGCTCATTGCGTACGACTGGCCCGGGAATGTCCGGGAGCTCATTCATACCATGGAGAGAGTGTTCACCGTTGCACGCTTTGATCCGACATTGTTTTCCCGCCATCTTCCCACAAAGATCCGGGTTCATCAGGCCCGCAGTGCAGTGAACGGCAGTGAAAATAAAAGTGAACATCGTCCGGTCCAGGAGCAGGTTGATACTTTCCGAAAATTACAGGATGTCCGTGAGGTCACGGTATCGGATATGGAAAAACAGTATTTGAACGATCTGATGGATCACACAAAAGGAAACATGAAAGAAGCCATCCGGATTTCGGGCCTGTCCCAGTCGCGATTTTACTCTCTTTTAAAGAAATATCATATTCCCCGCTCCTGACACACCTCGTATTTCAAATCCAGTTTCTTGCCCATCGGTTTTGCCAGTTGTCTTTGATTTATAATAATTTGCATACATTCAATATGTTAACTGAAAGCCGCATCTTGATCGCCGCCCCTGTCAGGCTTTTTCATTTCTCCCGGAAAGCCTGCGTCGTTTTATTCCATCTGGGGTTTTTTTACAGAAC
>JAHECJ010000489.1 GCA_024641805.1 Desulfococcus sp. | reverse complement strand
CTTTGAAACCGGTCTTTGGGCCTCTGAGTTGCGGTACTTTTCAAAAACAATACCGCAGTGGATGCATTCGGTCTGCTGATCCGCCTGCTCAAAACTGCATTTTGGACATTTCATAGTTTTTCCCGGTTCTCACAGGTGAGCGTGGGACTCTATACTGCTTTTTCTTGTTGAGATAGAAAATCAGTCGAAGATGGTAGCACTTAACTGGCTGATTCGGATATGCATTCCCACGGGGGACCGTGGGAACGAGACACCCGGTTATTTGATTTTTCTGTTTCGGGTGGATTAGGTTTCGCTGATCCACCCTTGATAACGATGCTGAAAGATGGGGAGCTATTCCAGCCAGTCCAGTTTTTGGGTGAATGCCTCCATGCCCGGCATCATGTCATCCATTAACCTATCCATATTAAACAGGATATCCCCGTAACTGTCAAAATACAGAAACTGTTTGAGCAGCAGGGTGAATTCACGCGGGAACCGGATGCCGTGGGTTTCCGCGATCCGGACCATGTCCAGAAGCATCTGTTCCGGTTGATCCAGATCGGGCCGGTAGGCCGGGTCTGCCGCATACGCCTTAAATTCCGCTTCCGTGAACCCTTCTCCGGCATTATAAAAATCTTCCAGGTCCTTTGCGAGCTTCGCGGTATCCACCTTGTTCCGGGTCATGCCGATGGCAAGCATGGACTCTGCGATTGTCATGTAGTCTCTCACGATCATGCCCTGGATCAATGACATGACCCCTTTCCGGGTTTTTTCCGAAATACGCCCCACAATGCCGAAATCAATAAAACCGACCCGCCCGTCCTCCAAAATTAAAAGATTGCCGGCGTGCAGATCCGCATGAAACAGTTCACACCCGGCGATACTGGCCAGCCAGGTTTCAAATGCGGCGCCCAGGGGGATCTCCGGCTGATCGGTTGATTTGAGAAACTGCTCCCGATCCGTCAGGGGAATGCCGTAAAGACGTTCCATGGTCAGCACGCGCGTTGATGAGGCGTGCGGGAATATCCGGGGGGTGACGACCATGGTGTTGCCGGATTTTTTCAGAAAGTCGGAGAAAATTTTAATATTTTCGGCTTCTTTGACAAAATCACACTCTTCAAAAACCGTCCGGCGGATTTCAGATAAAATGCCGGCCAGGGAAATATGCTGGAGGCGGGGCACAAGACGCTCAAGAATCATTGCCGAGTACACCAGAAAATTCAGGTCCGTGGAGAGAATTGTTTTTACCCCCGGACGCTGAATTTTAATGACGACGTTTTCTCCGCTGACGAGGGTGGCGGCATATACCTGGGCAATGGAAGCCGAGGCAATCGGGCTGGGATCAATATCCTCAAAAATGTCCCCCATGTACCCGGCACCGAGTTCGCTTTTTAAAACTTTATGCATTTGACTGAACGGCACCGGCTCGGTCTGGTCCAGACACCGGTGAAACTCTTTCACATATTCTTCCGGAAAAATCGACGGCGAACTGGCAATGAGCTGGCCCAGCTTGATGTAGGTCGCCCCCAGCCGCTCGAAGGTCTTTCTCATCAACACCGGGGGGGACGACTGCCCCCTAAGCGCCCAGTCCAGTCCGGTTTTTCCCAGGGCAGTGGCGGTCTGACGGATCCGGTTAATACTGTTAAAACCGAATGATACGGCAGACGGCAGTTCCTTGTATATTGCTTGAAGTGTCATTTCTTTTTTCTCGTATCAGTTAAAAAAATCAGGGCAAATGGCTGTGCAAAATAATTGAATCATCCTATGCTGTGGTTTCATATCAACCGGAATACCCGACTTCAAGATTTAAAACAATGCGGGAATCTGATCACTGCAAGAATGGCCATCGGTTAAGAAAACCCATATCAAACGGCATATTGTTATTTCAATCATATTAATTGATTTAATATAAAATTTAAATACAATGAATTCACCTGTTGATATTTTTTTGATATCCATCTAAAAAAATTTTTGCCATAACCGCATCATCGCATCCGGATGCGGGTGAGTCATTTTGCAATCATTAAGAAAATGATTTTTTAATAACAATATATAAGCGTCTGCAGAATATAAAATGAGTCAGCACATGAAAAATATTGGTTCCCTGGAAAGGTGGACCATTGAGAATTCGGTGGATTTATACGGAATCCGCAACTGGGGGGGCGGCTATTTTGATATCTCCGAAAAAGGGGAAGTCATTATCAAGCCAAAGGCGAGTGAACCGGCCAATGCCATCAGCATGATGGACGTTATTTCCGGTATCAAGGAACGGGGGCTGGGAATGCCGATCCTCCTCCGGCTGGGGAATATTCTCCAGTCCCAGATATCCCTGCTTCACGAAAGCTTTAAAACAGCCATAGAGACGTTTGGCTATAAAGGGGATTACCGGGGCGTATATCCCATCAAGGTCAACCAGCAGCAGCAAGTGGTGGAGGAAGTGACGCATTTCGGCTCCCTTTATCATCACGGCCTGGAAGCCGGCAGCAAGGCTGAACTCATTGCTGCCATTTCATTGCTGAAAGACCCGGAGGCCTGCCTGATATGCAACGGCTACAAGGATAAGGAGTTTGTCGATCTGGGTCTGTATGCCCGGAAAATGGGGTTTAAATGTTTTTTTGTCATTGAAATGCCCAGTGAGCTCCCGCTGATCCTTGAACGTGCCGCCAAACTGGGCATCAAACCCCTGATCGGCCTCCGCATCAAGCTTTCTTCCCGTGCCGGCGGCCACTGGACGGAATCCGGCGGAGACCGGAGCATTTTCGGCCTGAGCATGACACAGGTCATCGAAACCGTGGATTACCTGAAAGAAAAAGGCATGATCGATTGCCTCCAGCTTCTGCATTACCACCTGGGATCCCAGATACCCAATATCCGCGACATCCGGTTTGCAGTGGTCGAAGCCTGCCGGGTATACGCCGGGCTGGTTGACGAGGGGGCGCCGATGGGATATCTCGACCTCGGCGGCGGGCTGGCCGTGGATTATGACGGCTCCCACACCAACTTTACGAGCAGCCGGAATTATACGCTGGATGAATACTGCGCCGATATCATTGAAGTCATTATGGGGACGCTGGATGACCAGGGAATTACCCACCCG
>JAHECJ010000488.1 GCA_024641805.1 Desulfococcus sp. | reverse complement strand
TGTTGGAGTCGCCAATGGCCATTTCCACCATTGTGATGGGGATATCATACGCCGTCAGCTTTATCGGGTCGACGGTTACCTGGTATTGCTTGACAAACCCGCCAATACTGGCGACTTCAGCCACCCCTTCCACTGCCGAAAGCCCGTATTTCAAATACCAATCCTGCATGGAACGCAATTCCTGAAGGGAGCGCTTGTCGGAAGAAAGGGTGTATTCAAATACCCATCCCACACCAGTAGCGTCCGGTCCGAGCGCCGGCGTGACATTGGCCGGCAGCCGTTTTGCCGCATAGTTCAGATACTCCAGAACCCTGCTGCGGGCCCAGTAAATATCAGTGCCATCTTCAAATATGACATACACCAGTGAATATCCGAAAAAGGAATAGCCGCGGACCACTTTGGCGCTGGGAACGGCGATCATGGCGGTGGTCAGTGGGTATGTTACCTGGTCTTCTATGGTTCTCGGCGACTGCCCCGGATATTCCGTGTATATAATGACCTGTACGTCACTTAAGTCAGGAATAGCGTCTATGGGGTTGTTGACCAGGGAGTATATCCCCCAGCCTATCAAAAATAATGTCGTCAGGATAACCAGAAATTTATTACCGATGGACCATTCAATGATTTTTTTTAACATGGTATGTTGTCCCGAATGCTTACGATGGAGGTTTGCTACATATTTTTCATTTCAGGGCCACCCGGTTTTTTTTCCATCTCCATATCATCCGTTTCAGGGACTTGCGGAGGCATTTTTTTTGTGGGGTCTTTATCAAAATCTTCAAAAAAGTTATCAACCTGCTTTTGATTCATCCCCTGCTGATTCCCGTGGCCGGCCGGACCTGCTTTTTCGGGATTGACCATTTGCGAGATGGCGGCTTTGAGGTTGCTTTCCGAGTCAATCAAAAACTGCGCGGAAGTAACGATGGTCTCTCCTTCGCGCACGCCTTCAAGAATTTGCATATACCCGTCGGCAGAGACCCCCAGCCGGACTTCTCTGGGATCAAAATAACCGCTCCCGAGAGATACAATGACGACATTCCGTTCGCCGGATCGAAGTATTGCCTGTTCCGGGACGGCTATACCATCCAGCAAAACCGGCGAGACAATCTTCACAATGGCGAACATTCCCGGTTTTAGAGAATAATCCGGTGTATTTTGAACCTCCACGCGTACTTTTGCCGTCCGGGTGTCGGAATCCAGATAAGGATAAATGTAAGTGATCGTGCCGTGAAGTATTTGTCCCGGCAGATATGATATTTCCAGGTCCACCTGCTGGCCTGTGCGGATCCAGTTCAATTCAAACTGGTAGATATCAGCCGTGATCCAGACAATCGATAAATCGGCAATTTTATATAGCGTCATTCCGGCCATTACCTGCTGACCATCGATGACCATTTTATCCGTGACGATGCCATTGGCCGGCGCATAAACTGTCAATGCCCGCATGGGCATTCCGCGCTTCTCAAGAGAAGCGATCTCGCTGTCAGTAATATCCCAGTATTCAAGCCGGCGCCGGGAGCTCTGAACCAGTTCATCAGCCTCGCGTCTGGCTTCATCCAACTCACTTTTCTCCATTCGGTTCCGATAGCGCAATGCCTGGAGATATTCTTCCTGGGTGCTCACCAGATCCGGGCTGTAAATATCCAAAAGCGGTTCGCCTTTTTTCACAGTCTTCCCTGTATAATCGACATGGAGTTTTTCAACCCATCCCATGAATTTGGTGTTTATGTTGTAAAGTCTGGTTTCATCAAATTCAACGATGCCTGAGGTGCGGATAGTTTTGGTTAATTCCCGACGGGCAATCGCTTCAGTTTTAACACCCATGTTTTGCACTGTGTCAGGATCGATATGGATTCCCTGGACGTTTTTATCATCTTCATAAACGGGCACCAGGTCCATCCCGCAATCCGGTGCCTTTCCGGGTTTGTCAGAGGTATACCAAGGGTGCATCGGGTCCTGATAATATGCAATCTTACGTTGCCCGGAGTTTTTTTCTTCGGCATACACCGGTAGGTAATCCATCCCGTCAGACGCTTTTTTCGGAGTCAGCGATGTCATTTCTGGATTCATGGGGTTCCGATAATAAGCGATTTTGCGTTCCTGTTCTTTGGGATACATGCCAACCCCTTTGTTAAAGAAAAACCAGCCGCCAACAAAGCCTGCGAACAGACAAATAACCGCTGTAATTAATATTTTCTTCATCACTGCTCTCCGTTAAGAAAAATTAAACTAATTTTCACGACGGGCGATTTCATCCATGCTAAGCCCCACCGCCTGCTCCAGTTCGGCCTGGCTTTCCATGTATTTCATGGCGGACATATGGTAATTGAGCTTTGCCATCAGCCGCATGCGATAGGCGTCGATCAGCGAAAAAAAATCCATGTTGCCGGTCTGATATGCCGCCATCGTCGATTGGAGCGTCTGTTCCGCCTGGGGTATCACTGTATTTTCATACAATGACACAAGATTCTCATTGGATTGAACATTTACCAAAGCATCCTGAATTTGAAAAAACACCATGTTTTCCATGGATCGATAATCCTGCTCAGCCTTCCGAAGCGTCTGTTCTTTTTCCTTAACTTTACCTTTATATTTCCCGCCGGACCAAAAGGCCAAAGGGACATTCACGGAGCCCATGGTGGACCAGTAGTCATCGGATGTCCCTCTCATATCTTTGTACATAACACGAAACATAATATCCGGGTAATACTCCAACTCAGCGGCTGTTAATTCCGCTGTATTCATGTTGATATTATCGCGCATGGATTGCAGTTCAGGACGCGCATCCAATGCCAGCGTTTTCAGTTGATCATATACGAGCGAAGGCGGAGCCATAACAATATTAGGAACTCCGTCCAGCGGTCCGTCCGCTGGACGGCTCATAATCGTATTAAGCATCGCTTCAGCGGATCTTTTTTCCTGCCCAAGATTGATCCCTTCGTTTATCAGGATGGACAATTCCGTCTGCGCGCGCAAAATATCCGCCTGCTTGCCGATGCCCACCTCGTATTGACGCTTGGCAATATCAGTAAATTCATGCATCAAATCCTGATTTTCAGAATTGATCCTGATTTTTTGATGGAC
>JAHECJ010000487.1 GCA_024641805.1 Desulfococcus sp. | reverse complement strand
ATGGACATAAGCTTCTCTGCAAAGCCCCACACCACCGGGAAACGCATCATAAACAAAGACAGCGGCACTTTGAACCTGGGGGTGAAACGGGATCGAAATACCACCAAAATCATTTCTGTCCGTTAACACCAGCAACGGACAGATTCCTATGATCGCATGTTCAACAGCATGAATGCCCCCCATAAAATGCATCATTTCATTTTCAGCGGATAGCTGAACCGTCTGCGGAATCTCTATCCAGAGACCGTCGGTTTCAAAAATCTGCGGCGGAAGGTCCAAGGGGATAATGTTAATGCGCTTTTTCCCGTGAATGTGAATTTTTTCATATCCGGTCACCTGATCCGTCACCTTTAACCGGCCAAACATAATACGGGTTGAAAAAAGGTCTTTTTCTTCATAAATATCTAAAATTTCGGTCTGCTTGCTGCCCCGGACACGTGTGTAATAAACCGGATTCGCAGCCTTGACAGTCACTGTTTGTGTGCCGGGATCAAACGTTTCAACGCAGAACGTTTTTCCTTTATGCAGATATACAGCTCCGGGATGCGTTTCCCGAAACGCCCGGAAGCCATCCACCTCACCCATATTTTCACCGGAGTCATGATTGATGATATTGAAACGGCTGCCGCTGCCTCGCAAATCAATGTCCCGATGCGGTAATTTCCTCGCAGCATACAGCATGGTCCCATCACCACTTCTCAACAATTTTCCTGAATTTTCAAGGAGTTTCAGACATTCTTTTACGGGCGCTTCTTTCACATATGTTTCGTCAAATTCCAACGGGAGTTCAGCGGCTGCGCATTCCAGATGTTTTTTCAAGATATCAGGATTACGAGGATTGATCACGGCGGATTCAGGGCCTTTACTGAAAAATTCATCGGGATGACGCATAAAATATTGGTCCAGTGCGTCTTCTCCGGCGATCAGAATGATCGCGGAATCATGCCCGCTCCGCCCAACCCTGCCCCCTCGCTGCCATGTAGACATGACTGTCCCGGGATAGCCGACCAGCAGACATAAATCCAGATCTCCGATATCAATACCCAGTTCCAGAGCGCTGGTGGAAATCACGGCCAGCAGATCTCCGGATTGAAGTTTATTTTCTATATCACGGCGCTCTTCCGGCAGGAAACCGGATCGGTACGCACTGATTTTATCCGCAAATTTTCCGCTCCGGCTGGTTGCCCATATTGAAATCAGTTCGGTGAGTTTTCTGGACTGAGTATATACGATGGTTCTCAGACCGCGGTGCAGCGCTGCCTTAAGCAATAAAATAGCGGTATGTGAGGGGCTGTCTGTCGGATCGATAAAGATAAAGTGCCGTTTGCCTGATGGCGCACCGCTTTTTGTTACGGGGTGTACCGGCCTGTCGATCAGATCTTCCGACAACCGGGCGGGGTTGGCGATGGTTGCAGAGCTTAAAACAAAAGTCGGGCGGCTGCCGTAGACATCGCAGATTCTGTGAAGCCGCCTGAAAATCTGTGCCATATGGGACCCCAGCACCCCGCGATAGGTATGGACTTCGTCAACAACAACCATCTCCAGGTTTTCAAACAGGTCCCGCCACTTTTCATGATACGGCAAAAATGACAGGTGCAGCATTTCAGGATTCGTTAAAATGGCATTAGGAAGTGTCTCTCTGATTTTCTTACGATGCCATGCCGTGGTGTCGCCGTCATAAACTGCGGCCGTCGCACTTATCGGAGAAAGATAATCGGCCATTTTCTGAAATGTTTTCAGCTGATCCTGGGCCAGCGCCTTTAGCGGAAACAGATAAATTGCCCTGGCCTCAGGACGCTTTAAAATTTTTTCAAAAAAAGGGATATTGTATACAATTGTTTTGCCGCTGGCTGTGGGGGTTGCCACCACCACATGATTCCCTTCACGGATCGCCCTGATCGCCTGATACTGGTGCGAATAAAAACTGTGAATGCCTGTACCTGACAAAATTTTTTCGAGTGTATCAGAAACGAAATGATCCGTCGAACAAATCGATTCTTTCCTCGAGGTCAAAACCTTCTGGTATATAACCTGTGACCCGAGTCGCTTGGAAGCGATCAGAGAGCTGATATATTCATCGATATTTTTTTCCAAATCCATAACGACCAGTGACTGAAAAGATAAAACCCCTTGGAAAACTGACTGGCAGATGCGAAAAAATGGATCACACGGGCATGCTCTGCTCTCTTACTTGAAAAACGTATCTCATGCATTGAAATAACTCGTGAAATGATTTTATTTAATGCATAGGAATCGTTTTGCCGCAAATCTTAAAAACAACTTCTTCCAAAACCACTGAAGGAGACTGACCGCTTGTTTTTAATTTTACATCCGCCTGATTTAAGATTTCGAATGCCGCGCAAAGTTCTTCTTTGGTATAGTTTTTGGCTCGCAGAAACTGTTGAAAGACCGGATAAGGGTTATTGGGATTCTGGGCTATAATCAGGTCCGTGGATGGTTTTTTGTTCTTTTGTAACTCCTGGTCGAATCTGCCTTTTGCCGCATTCTGGTGAAATTGAACCAGGTTGACGAGGTCTTCGTCATATTTACAAATTGCTGGAATAATATTACTTTTAAACTGATCGTAACTGATTTTCGGATGCCAGTCGCCGCCGTAACGGCTTTCCAGAAATCCGTGAATCACAAGTAATTTCCTAATCTGATTGGTAATGGCCGCCAGAATCTGCAGATAATGAAATCCGGAAAAAAGCAGTGAAGACATATAATTTAGTGATTTCAAGATGTTTCTGTCTGAAATAGCGCCCGTTAATTCATAGACCGGATCCTGCCGTGTGCGGATCAACACGGCATGCACATCATCCGCAGTTATGTTATCCCGATCTTTTGCATAATCCACCAGTTTTTCCAGGTTGGCCGTAAAAGACCGGAGATCAAAACCGGTCATTCGAAAAATCAGTTCAAAGGCCTGAGGGGCAATCTGTTTATTTTGTTTTTTTAATATCTGCCGCATATGCTGCTGGAGGAATTTTTTCTGTTCATCGATATCCGACTTGCGGTTTCCTCTGGAAATTGAGCAGTCCACAACAGTGCCGAGTTGCTTGATGGTCTTATAAAGCCCTTTCCGT
>JAHECJ010000486.1 GCA_024641805.1 Desulfococcus sp. | reverse complement strand
ATACCAGCGGAATCCCGGCCGCGGACTTCCAGCCGGTCGATGCTGTTTAATACCGAATTGATATTTTTAAACGGTGTCATCGCGGACAGGGACAGTGCCGTATCCGGGGTTCGGATCAGCGACCGGATCTTCTTTATATTGTCGAGTATCTCTGCGTCAATAATCCATGCCGCATCTTTTAATTTTTCGATCCGTGCGGAAATAATTTCCGCATCATCTGCGGAAAGAGTCCCCATTGCATGGAAAAAGCTTTTTGACTCTTCGGCGATAGATGATTTAAGCGAAGCCGAAAGCAATTGGAGCCGGTTCTGTAAGTCCTGGTCATTGTAAATAGCTTGAAAGCTGTCGATCTGTTTAAGGGATCGGGCCGCTGTCATCAGTGCTTCAATGTTCGAATCGCCGCCTAAGTAATGCGTTGGCAGAGAAAGGTTTGTTTGATGGCATTGAGCGTAGCTGTTTTGACTGATGGAAGCTTCAATAGATTTGAAATCCGGCATCTGAAAAACAGCCTCTGGTTTTTGACTGTTTTTTAAATAAACAATGCCGACAAGGCCGCAGTTCAGTCTGTTGTCAAGGCAGGGGAAGAGAATGAGGGACTTGTCCGGGACGGAATTAGGGTGTTTCCCGAAATACAGCCGGGAACCTGAAAAGATTCTGATTGTGTTGGACAACCGTTTATAGAGCGGCGGGATCATCCACATGGGGTTCTTTGATATTCGCATAATAGTTTTGAAAGTATTCCTTTATGGCCATTCGAGAATAACTTGCCGCCCGGGTGCCGATATAGTCCTGGTGAACGACCAGAACGGAAACGACAATTCGGTTTGAACCGTCTTTTTCCTCGGCAAAACCGGCAAACCAGTCATACTTCAAATGTTGCTCATTGTTGTTGATGGATCCGGTTTTTCCGCCGATGTTCAGCCGGGACAAAATTTTGTCTTTATTGAATTTCCCAAAGGACCGTGAAGCCGTTCCCGAGGCAACGGTGGCATTCATCATTCGCTTTAATGTGGTAGCCGTGTATGGGGTGATTATATCGGATAGCGTATGTGAATTGCGATGATAAAGGACCTCGTTATTTCTGTTTATTTCGTCGATGATTGTCGGCTCAATCAGCTTGCCGTTATTGACGATTCCGGAAACAACCAGCGCGCCGTGCAGAGGGGATATCAATGTTTCATTGTTAAATCCGCTGGCGATTTCCGCCCAGTTATATGGATCATCCTCGATAACGACAGAACTGGGGGCAAGCGGAATTTCAAAATCAAATTGTGTATTAAACCCGAAGGCGGTTGCATATGATTCAAGGACGGACTTTCCCAGACGATTTTTACCGATCTTGCCGAAAACCGGATTCACGGATTTCGCAAAGGATTCTTCAAATGTCATCTGGTGTGTGTACTTGTTGATTCTGTCTTTGAGCTGGGTTTTATAGAGTGTGTATTTATTATCGTTGAAATTCACCGGCGTATTGCAGTTAAACCCGCATTTTTCGATGACAGCGGCTGCGGTGATAATCTTAAAGAGGCTTGCCGCCGGATAATTCGGGGTGATGCAGATATTGGATTCCGGGTTGTTTTTGTCGTAACTGACCATGGAAACAATTCTGCCGGTATCGGGTTCCATGACGACCAATCCGAAATATTTTGAATTCTTACGATCGATTTTGTCAATGATCAATCGTTGCAGGGATGGATGGATGCTTGATTCGATCTGGTAAGTTGAACCGCCGGTTTTTATTTCGAAATTTTTTTCAGAGACATTGGCAAACGGAATTTTTCTGAAAATTTTCTGAAGCGTGTCTTTATCAAACGTCTTCATGTGCTCCGGAATAATTACGGAGATCTTATCTGGAACGGCAAGCGTTCTATCCAATAACGTAAATACCCCATGGCCCGTCAGGATAAGAACCATGAGAAGCAGCGCGTAAAACGGAATCCGCCGGTATGATTTGCGTGTGGCATCTTTTTTTTTTAACCGGGATTGATAATCACGCCATTTGTTTGAGTGATCCATGCTCATGGTGTTTGATTTTAAGAGGTTTAACATTATTTTTTTTCAGGAGATGAGGTCTGTCAATAATTTGTCGGGGCATCCTGAACCCGAAAAATCAGCATTTACCAATGGATATTATCTTTACCTTTAGTACTGTTTGGTGTCAAACCGTTTTTGGAAAAATGGAATGATGCTCAGGGGTATCTGGCGCAAATATTGATGTTAGCAATTTTCAACGCTAAATCCGGTGGCGCGCGGCATGGGGCAAAATATTTTTAAGAGGGTGCTTGCATCTTATTTACTGTGACAAAGATAAAAGATAGGTCCTCAGGTTGAGTTTTTTGTTTTTTAATCCGAGTTTGTTGCGAATATTGTTGCGGTGAAATTCGATGGCCCTGTCCGACAGATTGAGGACTTCGGATATTTCTTTGGTTGTTTTGCCGGCTTTAACAAGATCCGCCACCTGGATCTGCATAGGGGTAAAGTTCTGAAACTGTGCAGAAAGTTTTTTAAGATAAGGGGAGACGATTTCGTTGATATTTGCTTCAAGTATTTCCAGGTAGGTCACCTGTTTTTTATCAAGACTGGTATTTTGGAACTTTTCAATATAGGGAAGGATAAGTTCTTTAACATTGGTAAAAACTTTCTCTTCAAGGTCTTCTTGATCCTGTTCTCGATGTTTGAGTAAGATCTTTAAAGCCGTGTTGGTCTCCTGAAGGTTTAGAGTTTGCTGTTTTAGCTCTTCTTCTTTCTGCCGGAGAGATGCTTCAATTTGTTTCCGTTCTTCAATTTCTTTCATCATTCTTTCGTTTGCTGCCACCAGTTCCCGGGTCCGTTCCTCCACCCGCAGCTCAAGTTCCTCATTTATTTTTTCCAGTTTCTTTTCAGCGGTTTTCCGATCCGTGATATCGACAAACGATGCCATCATGCAAATTGGGTTATTGTGCGCATCCGTTACCAGGTTTGCAGAAAGAAGGACTGTTATGAGCGATCCGTCTTTTACGATGACATCGATTTCATCGTTCCAGCTTCCATGCGCTATCACCTTTTCAAGCGCTTTTTCAGCTTTTTTTTGATCTTTCGCAAAGCTGAC
>JAHECJ010000485.1 GCA_024641805.1 Desulfococcus sp. | reverse complement strand
ATCCAGCTCATTGACGGTAATATCCTTGTCCCACTGCTTCTGTCCGGCGTCGTCAACCTGCATCCGGTTGCCATTATCGTCGCTGTCCTCGTTTTTGGCGGCCTGTGGGGCATCTGGGGGTTGTTTTTTGCCATTCCGCTGGCAACCCTGGTTCATGCCGTGATTAAGACCTGGTTTATTAAAAAAGTAATCTTTACAATGAATTCTGAATCCGATGCCCCAACAAATCTTCAGGAAACGCCATGACCTTTTATTTCTCAATCATTCCCTTTTCCTTATTTAACTTTAAAAGTTCTGCTTTCAGAACCCTCGCGGTTGTGTTTCTTTTTATGCTGGTTTTTCCTGCCCTTTCAGAAGCAGAATCATTACCCGGCGAGAATCTGCACACATTCAGCCTCTATGTTGAAAATGACTACTTTGGCGGTTCTGACGGTGAATACAGCAGCGGTCTGAAGCTGACCTGGAGTTCCGCAATCCAGGATCAATATCCCGAAAAAGCCTGGCCGCATCGCTGGCTGTACCCCTTGATCCAATATTTCCCGTTTGAAAAATATTCGGACCGGAAAAAAAACATTACCTTCGCATTTGGACAAAATATCTACACCCCGGAAGATATTGAATCCGAAGAAGTTGTTGAAGACGAACGCCCTTATGCCGGAATCACTTATTTTTCACTTGGTTTTCACAGCCAGCTCGACCGCGAAATGGATACGATCGAGATGTCACTTGGGCTTGTCGGCCCCAGTTCCTATGCGGAAGAATGCCAAAAAGCCGTTCACCGGATATTTGATGACATACAACCCAAGGGATGGGACAACCAGCTCAGCAATGAGCCGGTCTTTGAAATCGTCTACGAACATAAAAAAAAGATTGTCCAGTCGGGGATCGGGTCGGGTTTCGGAAATGACCTGATCCTAAATACCGGCGGCGGCCTCGGTAATGCCTTAATTTATTACAATCTTGGTCTCTCCTACCGCATCGGGTGGAACATGCCCAATGATTTTGGAATGTTTCCGATTCGGCCGGTCAGTTCATTCAACGGTTCATTTGATGATAAGGATCCCCGATTTTCGCAAACAAGCAAATTCGGCGCCCAACTCTTTGCTTCGGTTGAAGGGAGAGCGGTACTTCATAATATTTTCCTGGACGGCAATACCTTCGCAGACAGTCACAGTGTAAATAAAAAGCCGGTTGTCGGCGATCTGATGACCGGCCTGAACATCAGTTATGGACGTGCGCAACTCAGTTTCGCCTATGTATACCGATCAAAAGAGTATGAAACACAAAGCAAAGCCCAAAAATTCGGGAGCATCAATTTTTCTGTTTCATATTAATTTTTGCAATTTCATTTAACAGGCTGTTGAAAAACGTTATGAGCGTAGAGAAAACAAGGCAAAATTCAACGAAAAAGCGGAGTTTATGTCTATAAATGAGCACTTTGAGGCGAATTTTAACGCAGTTTTGTCAAGCGCAATGGTTTTTCAACAGCCTGTTAAATCAATCAGGTTTAAACCAACATATCCGCAATAAGTCATGAAACACTCAAAGGAGAGAACTTAGTGAAAATTATCCGGCAAGCAAGATTGTTTTCTATGTTACTGACAGTATTATTTCTAATCCTCGGCACAAATGCCGGAGCGGCAACATACAGTCACATCGTTGCCTTTGGCGACAGCCTGTCCGACCACAACGGACTATCCTCATACAATACCACCATCATCGCCAACGGCGGCCAGACAGCCCCGAATTCATGGACAAACAATGAGGCAGTCCCCTATGGCGGTGACGTTTGGCTGGATTATCTGAAAACCCAATGGGGTGCAACGTTAGAGAATAAAGCCATTGGCGGGGCCATGACTTCAGGACATGAAAATTCCGGAATTCAGGCCTTAATCGATGCTTCCGTTCTGCCCGATCTCGGGTTTACAGGACAGGTCGCCAATTATCTTGCTTCGTCGCCCACTTTTAGTGCTGATGAGACAGTATTTACAATCTGGATCGGCGGCAATGACTGTCTGGAATTTTTCAGAGGAGAATACTATACGACCAATGCGACTGTTTTAATCACTGATTCCGTCGTCCGGATTATTACGCAAATGGGTTCATTATATGCTGAAGGAGCGAGGAATTTTCTGGTCTTGAATCTGCCGGACCTTGCAAAAACACCGGCTTTCAATACTCAGAATGCCACGACAAAGGCAAACGTAACGGCAGTCGTGAACAATTTCAATGCGGCCCTTGCATCTTCTCTGTCCGGCTTTGCGTCAGCAAATCCGGCTGCGAATGTCTATACCATTGATACATTCACTTATCTGAATAAAACCATCTCTGATCGCGTATTTGGCGATTCAGCAACCCCTTATCTGAAAGTCGATGAAAACTGCAATTGGGATTTCTTAAATTTCAACGGAACATTTGACCGGTTCTTATTTTTTGACTGCATCCATCCCACCACGAAGGCCCATGAGATGATTGCCGCCGAAGTGGCCGACACTTTATCCGTATCAGACAATAACGATAACGGCGGCTGTTTTATCAATACGGTTTCCGTCAACTCCGTCAGCGCAAAGCACATTGTGCTAATGTCTTCAGTTTTATTGATTATTGGATTTGCTGGCATTATTTTAAAAAAAGATGAATGAAACTCACTTTTTTAAAAAGAGCAGAACACTTATTACTGTTCTGCCCTTTGGACGTTTCCCGGCATATGTCAAATGATTTATGAAAAAAAAATCACCGTTCAATACGCGGAAACCGGTGTGAACGGAAAATTAAAACCGGTAAGTATTTTAAATTACTTCCAGGATATTGCCAGTGAGCATACTGGCGTTCTCGGTGTATCCGCGTTTGATCTGTTTCCCAAAAATCTCGCGTGGGTGGTCTTTCGCTACCAGATTCTCATTTCAGATTATCCGCGCTGGAAAGATCGCCTCCACATCCGAACCTGGCGGTTTCCATTCAATAATTTATATGAACTCCGGCAATATGAAATTTTTGACGACAAGGACAATCTGTTGATTTCTTCAAAAAGCTCATGGATTCTCACCAGCATATCAACAAAAAAACCCGTCCGGCTGAATAAAAACATGCCGCCTGAAATGA
>JAHECJ010000484.1 GCA_024641805.1 Desulfococcus sp. | reverse complement strand
CCCCGGCCGTTTCATGTCGATTCCGCGGTCCGGGACATCGGACGGAATATCAAAAGCCCCACACCGTTAAAAGCCATGGGAGCCCATACGTTCTGGGGACTGCCCGATAATACGGCGATTGAATATATCAGGATGCACGGTATGGGCAGTTACGGATTCCCGTCCGGGCATACCAGTGACTCGGTGGCATTGTGGGGCGGGCTGATGGTTTTATTCCAAAAGAAATGGCTGACCCTGGCCTGCGGCTTTCTGCTGGGATTGATTCCATTGTCCCGAATGTATCTGGGCGTCCATTTTCTGGCGGACGTGGTCGGCGGATATTGCCTGGGTGGTGCGATTCTTTTGCTGATTTACCAGCTGTCCGTCGCTGGAACCGCTAAAAATTTTCTATTCGGTTGGGGGCGCCTGTTTGCTTCAAATGCGGAAACAATATTCCTTCTGGGCTATCTGTTCGTCCTTCCGCTCATGGCGCTGCTGATTTGCAGGGTCCGTTCAACATATCCGGCGCTCTTGCTGGGGCTGAATCTTGGGTTTTTTATGGTCCGCTTGAAGGGGCTGCCGGATGATTCGGGTTCCGTGTTAAGGCGAATAATGCGGGTCGGCATTGCCGCTGTCATTTTCCTGTTGATCAACTTTGTGTTTGATCGGGCATTAAAACTGCTTTCCCTGCAACCGGCCGTATTTGTTTCATCTATTTATAAGATACTCTTGATGGCCTGCTTTGCCTGGGCAGCCCTTGAAATCAATATCCATCTTGGATTAATGACGCGGAAAAATAAGTAATCATATGTTTTTTATCGTATCTATCATCAGCTTGTTAGACGAAAAGGAGATGAGACATGGCAAAAACTCAATACTTAAATGAGACATTTCAAATCATTCTCGAGGAGCTGATCGCCACCGGCACAGCCCCGAATTACGCCCAGCTCGCAGACAAACTCGGGGTTCCCCCCAGAAAAGGCCAGGAATTAATGCGCAAGCTTTTTTCGACCCTGGGATTCCCCGGCTGGTTTGAGCCGAAAACCGACAGCATCGCTTCCTTTGCCCCGTTCAACAATATCCCGACCAATTACCGCTTAACGATTGACGGCGAACAGAAGTGGTACGGCCAGTGAGCGTTTGAATCGCTGGCGGTCTGCTGGCTTTTTCCGGGGAAAACGATTCGAATCGATTCAAAATGTCCGGACTGTGGCGAGGCTATACGGGTGGACATCAAAGACGGCATCATCGAAGCGGTTGAACCTGAGGGCGTAATCGCCCATGTTTCAGTACCTGTCGGAAAATGGATTTTTAATATCCCCTACTCGTGAAGTACGATGAATTTCTTCCGGTCGGAAGAACATCTTCGAAGCCTTGAAGGTTTTAAGGAGAGGAAAGCGGGAGGCATTATTGCTTTGGAAGATTTGATGCGGCTTTTTTCCGGTCCTTACTTTAAAAACCGGAGGCAGCCGGATTATTTTTCACGTATGGGTGGTTATCTTCCGGATATGATCGCAACGATGGATACCCTTAAAAACGCAGGCCCTTACTGGCGGATGAAATGGTTTGAGAAACTCGGCGTCACCCTGGGGTTAAAGCTGGGGCTTATGTGAGTAAAAGCGACTCCCGCCCGTTTTGGAAAAAGATTTTTTTAATTTCCGCAAAGGCTTTCGGCGTCAGCGGAGAATAGGTCCTTGCCCCCCGCTGTCGGTAAAAAACCGTCATGTCCGGATATTTTTCAAGGTTAAAATGTTCTTTCTTAAACGGGCGGACCAGAATTTTCTGGGTGCTGGTCAATGAAAATCCGTCAATGATCCGGATATAATCCGGCATCCATTTCGGGTCCATTCCGCCTTCCGCCTGCTGTTTGACAAACCAGTCAAATGCTTTTTTCGGATCAAAGGTTTGGTTTTCAATCATTTCTATCGTGATTATTACCTTTTCATCCGAAATTTCGCACGGCGCGCCGTAAGCCGCGGCCAGCTTTACGCCCGGCATTCTAACGGCATATTCGACGACATTTTCCGCTGAAAAATTTTCACCGTCCTTGCGGATCCAGTCATCGGTTCGGCCGTTAAAATATAGGTAGCGTTTCCCGTTAATAATCCGGGCATGCCCCAGGTCGCCGGAATGATAATACCCGCTGCGAAATTTTTTGACGGTGGCCGCTTCATTGTCAAAATAACCGTCAAACCGCAGGTTGTCTTTGTCTGTTTTTTTGCAGATTTCACCCACTGCCGCATCATAGTTGATCAGCCGGCCATTTCCGTCCGTGATTCCGGGCGGACACAGCGCTCCCGTCTCACTGAGAATGACGGTGGCATCCGTTATTTGTCCCACGCTTTCAATGGGATCACCGGGTTTGTTGGTGGTTGTAATCACGGCTTCGGTGGATCCGTAGATTTCAAAAACATGTTCCATTCCCAGATAACGCATGCATTTTTCACGGTCCACCGGCGACGCCCCGTTGCCGTATGCAATGCGGAACCGGTTGTTGGGGTGGCCTGCCAGAGCCTTTTCAACTGCCCGGCTGTCACCATATTTTTTTTCCAACGCCGCGATGATATAATGCAGGGGCTGGCCCACATAATTCATGAACGTGACGCCGTGGGTGAGTATGTCGTTTTCAAAGGCGCTTGCGCTGAAGCGGCGTTTGAGCACAAATGACGCTCCAGCCAGCATGACGGACAATACGCCGATATACCAGGCATTGGAATGGAACAGGGGCATGCAGATATAGCCCCGGTCGTCTTTGGTCAGCCGGATGGCGGACTGCACCACCGCGCCCGCGCCGATCATTTTCAGATGCGTGCACGGGACGCCCTTGGGCATGCCCGTGGTGCCGGAGGTATAGATGACGAGTACCGGAAGGGTGTTGTCCATGGGCGCCCTCGAAGTATTGCCCGCTCGAGTTTCCGAGCGCAAAACAGCCGGTTCCAGGCGCATGAAATTATGTTTTCCGGTGTCCCCCGCATCCCCGGTGATCAGGATATTCTCGCGTAAAAGCGTCGTCGGTTCAGGCAGCACATTTTCAATTTGCGCCGCAGAATCAGCATCAACGAGCAGAAGGGAGATTTTGGCCTGGTTAATCACCGCGGCAAGCGTCTTCCCGCGGAATCCGGTATTAA
>JAHECJ010000483.1 GCA_024641805.1 Desulfococcus sp. | reverse complement strand
CAACTATGATGAAAATATCGGTCCCAATGAAGATGGGAAGGTCTACAAACTCAACATCCAGCCGGTTATTCCGATTTCTTTAAATGAGGACTGGAACCTGATATCAAGGACCATTGTTCCCGTTGTGTGGCAAAAAGATGTGGCTCCGGGCGCAAGTGACAAATCCGGGCTGAGTGATACTGTCCAAAGCCTGTTTTTTTCCCCAAAGGCACCGACAAAAAATGGATTGATCTGGGGCGTGGGTCCGGTTTTTCTGATTCCCACGGCAACGGATGAGGTGCTGGGCACCAGAAAATGGGGTGCCGGTCCGACTGCGGTGATGCTCACGCAGAAAGGCCCCTTGACCATCGGTTTTCTGACAAATCATATCTGGTCTTTTGCGGGGGATAATAAACGGGACAATGTCAATGCAACGTTTATGCAGCCGTTTTTATCCTATATTACCTCTACAAAGACCACCTTTAGCCTTAATACGGAAACCACCTATTACTGGGAAAATGAAGAATGGTCAGTTCCGATAAACGCGGTTGTGAGCCAGTTGGTGAAGATCGGCGCCCTGCCGTTTCAGGTCAGTATTGGTGCCCGTTACTGGGCGGATTCTCCGAAAAATGCCGGACCTGAGGAATGGGGCGCCCGGTTTGGATTGACGTTTTTGCTGCCAAAAGGATAAGCAACAAGTGTTGCAGCAGGTAACCTATTTCTCTTTTAATTACAATGAATTCAGAAATTTATGAAAATAAATACTTTGAAATTATTGATTGCTGCGGTTTTCCTGTTTCTGGCAGCACCGGCAGATTCCGCCGAAATTGAGCCGAGAGCCTATGGCAATGCACCGGTCGGAGTCAATTTCCTGGTCGCGAACTACGCCCATTCTGAAGGAGGATTGTCAACTGCGGCTTCGTCGCCGCTCAAGGACGCAAAACTGCGTATAGACACCGGCGTATTAGCCTATGCGCGGTCACTGGCAGTTTTGGGTAAATCAGGGAAGCTCGATGTCATTGTTCCATATTCTGATTTGTCGGGATCTGCGCTGGTCGCAGGTGAATACAGAGAACGCAATGTCTCCGGGCTTAACGACCCAAGGTTCCGTTTTTCGGTTAACTTCGTGGGGGCTCCCGTGTTGTCGGTAAAGGAATTTGCCGGCTGGCAGCAGGATCTGATCATCGGAGCAAGCTTACAAGTGTCCGCTCCCGTTGGGCAGTATAATCCGGACAAGATGGTGAACCTCGGCAATAACCGCTGGTTTTTCAAGCCTGATATCGGGATATCCAAGGCGTGGGGAGGTCTTACAATGGAGCTTTCCACTGGTGTGATTTTCTTCACTGACAATAATGACTACTATGGCGGCAGGAAGCAGGAGCAGGATCTCGTCTCGACCTCGCAGATGAATGTCATATACAGCTTTGGCAGGGGTTTTTGGGCAGCGGTGAGCGGGACGTATGATTACGGGGGCCGAACGAGCATTGATGGTGTCCCAAGTGATGATCTGCAGAGCAACTGGCGTACGGGGGCAACATTTTCGATGCCGGTAAACCGGAACAACTCGATCAAGCTCTATGCCAGCAGCGGTGTTTCCACCCGCACGGGGAGCGATTATGACCTGTATGGGATTGCCTGGCAGTATCGGTGGGGTAATGGGCTGTAGTTATCGATGAATCATGGCATCCTTTAACGCGCAGTTTGAAGATGTACGGCAAATCGGTTTTCTGATCGAACGCCTTTCCGGGGGCCAAGTTGTCGTTTTTATCCCTGACGCTCCCAATCCATGGAATGGCGGTGTTTATATCTTTGATGAAGAACGCTTGACGCCACGTAAGGCAACTTCTTTATCTGTCGTAGATTGCCTGTGAAAGCTCGGAACCGGGACCGGTAGTATGGCTGGCGAGCTGAAGTTATAATTATAAATCTTAGAGGCGTATAGTGATGAACGGATATTTTCGATGGCTTTTTATGGTGTTGTTTTTAATCGTCGGACCGGCCGTATCTGTATGGGCCGGCGGAATCGCGCTGTATGAGATTGGAACGCCTGATGTGGGACTGGCCTCGGCGGGATACGCGGCCCGGGCCCAGGATGCAGCAACGGTGGCGACAAATCCGGCGGGTATGACCCGACTGGAGAAATCCGAATTCATGGGCGGATTCCAAACGGTGTATGGTGACATAAAGTTCTCTCCGAACGCAGACACCTCGGTTTCCGGCGGTGATGGGGGGACGTCAGTGGGATTTCTTCCCGGCGCAAGCGCCTTTTATGTGAATAAAGCGTCTGAAGATCTGAGCCTTGGAATCGGGTTGTTCAGCAACTTCGGCCTGGCTTATGAATATGACGCAAACTGGGTGGGCCGTTATTATACGACTGAAGGGGCATTGATTGGGTTATCCATTATGCCCGCTGCAGCCTTTCGGATCAACGATCAGTTCTCCGTGGGCGCTGGCATTAACTGTATGTACGGGATATTTTCAAGCAAGGCAGCGATCAACAACCTGGGGATAAATACCGAAGACGGCCAATTGAAAGTTAAGGATGACGATTTTGGTTTTGGCGGAAATGTCGGCCTGCTGTATGAACTTTCCGAAGCGACCCGGTTTGGGGTTACCTATTCGTCAAAAGTGGATCTTAATTTTAGCGATGTACCGGAATTTACAAATGTCGGTCCATTAATGACAGCGGCCCTCAATCGGGCCGGCTTGATTGGCAATTCCCTGAATCTCGATTTTACGGTTCCCCAGATGGTCATGACCAGTTTTTATCATGCTGTGGACCAAAAAACAGCGATTCTCGGAAACGTGGGGTGGCAGGACTGGTCTGAGTTCGGGAAAATCGGTATCCAGATCGATTCCGAGGATCCCGCCAGCCTGACTGCAAACCGCAATTATAAGGATACCTGGCATGCCGCACTGGGAATTCAGCATCAATGCGACGATCCATGGCTGCTTTCATACGGAATTGCCTATGACAGCAGCATGGTGGATTCCAAGAACCGGACGCCGGACCTGCCGGTTTCAGACAGCTGGCGATATGGGCTTGGGGCGATCTATCAATATTGTGATAATGTCGATCTGGGAGTCGGTTATACCCTGGTGTGGCTGGGAGATATGTCGATGGACCAGG
>JAHECJ010000482.1 GCA_024641805.1 Desulfococcus sp. | reverse complement strand
GATTTTCAAATCAGCCGGATTTATAAGGGGCCGGAAAAATAAATAAATCCATAACGTTCAATTGCGCAAATGCAGGGGCACCTGCATGGAGATGGCGGTGCCCTTCCCGGGCGTTGAGTCGATGATCAAACGGCCGCCCAGATGATTCAGCTTTTCCCGGATGTCAAAAAGTCCGAACCCGTCGTGTGAAGAGGACTCGCTGTTATAACTCTCGGCATCAAAGCCGATACCGTCATCAGACAATTCAACGTAAAGTCCGGATGATGAATTTTTAAAACGGATGATTATTTTTTTGGCATCCGCATGTTTGACGCTGTTATGGATCAGCTCTTTCAGGTTCCGATAGAGAATCACCTTGATTTCATCATCGAATCTATCCATTTCACCTTCAAAGTAAGTCTGCACGTGAATGTTGTGCTTTAACTCGATGGATTCGGAAAGCGTTTTCAGCGCCTCTTGAAATCCGAAATCATAGAGCACCGGCGGGCTCAAGTCGAATGTGAGGTTTTTGGTTTCCTTGATTATCTTTAAAAGCTGATCCTTGATCTGCGTAAGCGGTGACAGAAGCGCCGGGTTGTCCAGGAATTTTTCAAAGGCATTAATCTGCAGCTGCATCACGAATAATTCCTGGCCAATGGTTTCGTGTAAATGAGAAGCCATGCTGCGCCGCTGATCTTCCTCTATCATTGACAGCCGGATGGACAGGCGTTTCAATTTTTCCTGGTATTCCAAAAGTTTATTTTCAGTTTGTTTCAATTTGGTGATGTCTGTTACCACCGCGCCGGTTCTTACCGGACGCCCATTTTGATAAGTGATGTTTGAATTCATCAGCGCCCACCAGACATCGCCATTTTTTCTAATAAACTGATAAACGACATCCGGTGAAACGGATTTTCCCGAATTAATTTGTGACAGTCTTTCTAAAAATATTTTTCTACTTTCTTTGGTAAACAGCAGAGCCGGATCGATGGATAGCAGTTCACTTTTCGAATAACCGGCTATTTGAATCATTTCTTCATTCACACTGATGATTTGACGGGTGTTATAGTCGTATTCCAAAAATCCGGATTTCGCATTTTCCACCAGCAAGCGGTATCTGGCCTCGCTTTCGCGGATAGCCGCCTCTGCTGATGCCCGCTCTTCCATCAGCGTGTCGATTTCGGATTTGACAAAACTGATTGCATCAAACACCTTTTTTGATGATACATCGTCCTGCGAAATGTTTGCGGATGACGGCAAACCCGGTTTCTGCCAGTCAATGGATGCGATGTATTTCAGCAGTTCGTCTGAAAGTTCTCTTTTAAGTCGGGATCGTGCTTTTTGAGTAAAAAAGACATTCACTCCTTTTAGTTCTGCAAATATCCGGCAACACCATGCGGACAGCCTTGAAACAACTGCTGTATCCGGCGGCCGGTTGCCCGTATCGGGCAATAAGGCTTTAATATCATGATCCTTAAGCCGGGAAGCGTTGTTTCCGTCAGTCAGCTTGAGGGCAAGCGAAACC
The DNA here is from genome assembly GCA_024641805.1 of Desulfococcus sp. Taxonomy (GTDB): domain Bacteria; phylum Desulfobacterota; class Desulfobacteria; order Desulfobacterales; family Desulfosalsimonadaceae; genus SURF-3. The sequence goes on along the minus strand of JAHECJ010000482.1, from coordinate 1,612 downwards.
GCCTGATCATAGGTATGAACGGCATGAGCCCGAGATGCATAAAAATGGAGTTTTTTAGCCAGATTGAAACTGATTTTATAAATCGGCGGGAGATTGAAAAGTACCACACCAATAAAACGATTGTTGTTCTTCAAATATGCAATATATTTTTTTCTGGACTCAGCATCACCACCGGTAATATCGGCATAATCCTCTATGTACACGATTCCGTAATCTGATTTGAATTGTCTTGAAATAAAGTCATCAATAAACGCCTGCAATTCTGACTCTGCTGATGAACTGACATAGCCATATGGTTTTATCAGGAGCATATTTTTGCCGAGTCTGGCGATGTCGGCATGAAGATTATTTCCGGGATCGCTGCAGACAAATGCTTCCGGGTGGCTTATCGGTAAGCCCGAATAAGCACATTGATCCACGGTCATAAACCATGACGGTTTTTTATTCTTATTCCTGTTCACCATATCAAGCCAATCATTAGACGATGTGCAATGATTATCCTAAAAAAAATAAAAACCGGCTGCCCAGCAATGCACTTCTCAGCCAGAAAACCTACCCGAGAAGAATCTGTTTGACGGAAAGAATATTGGGCAGGCCTTTAATTTCCGAAAGCACTGCCTCTTCCACGGGCGTATCTATGTTCACCAGACAGACCGCGCGGTCATCCCTGCGGCCGAGTTGGAACCGTCCGATATTGACATTGTGTTTCCCTAAGGTGGTGCCGACATTTCCGATGACCCCCGGTTTGTCCACGTTTTGAATCACGATCATTGAGCCGTCCGGTATGGCATCCAGGTAGACCTTTCCGATCCGGACCAGGCGCGGGTATTTTTTCTCGTAAATGGTTCCCCATATTTCATCCGGCTTCTCGTCGGTCGCCTCAATCTTGAGTTTAATCAGGCTTGAAAACGCGCTGTCTGCGTGGGAGACGGCTTCTTTAATACCAATCCCCTTAGACTTTGCCATTTCCCGGGCATTGACATAGTTAATCGGCTGATCGGTAAAAGCGCTCAGCATTCCCTTGAGCAGCGCATGGGTTACCGGTTTCATGGCAAGCGTTGTGATATCACCGCTGTAGTCGATGGTGAGATCATGAGGTGCCCGGATCAGCTGCCCCATCATGGAACCCATCTTTTCTGCAAGATTAAGATAGGGCCTGAGCCTTTCCATCTCTTCCATGGAAACGGAAGGGAAATTAACGGCATTGGCGATCACGCCGTCCAGAAGATAGGCTGACATCTGTTCGGCAATCATCCGCGCGACATTCACCTGGGCTTCGCCGGTACTGGCCCCCAGGTGCGGCGACAGAATCACTTTTTGATTTTGTAAAATTTTCAGAGAAAGGTCCGGCGGTTCCTGGGGGAAAACATCCAGGGCTGCGCCGGCCACGTGGCCGCTTTCAATGGAAACGTGCAGATCCTCCAGGTTCACGACTTCGCCCCGGGAACAGTTTATAAGCCGGACACCCGGTTTCATTTTCGAGAGGGTGCCGGCGTTAATCATGTTCGTCGTTTCTTTCAAGCGGGGAACGTGCAAAGAAATAAAATCCGATTCCGCCAGCACTTTCTCAAACGAAACCAGGCTGACCCCGAGTTTTCCGGCGGCCTCTTTG
>JAHECJ010000481.1:421-3121 GCA_024641805.1 Desulfococcus sp. | reverse complement strand
ATGTATGATTGTAGTCTCATGATAACGGGAAAAAATTTTGGGCGATCGATTTTTGTTTTATTATTGTCGATCCTTATATTGCTTTCAGCCGGATGCGCATCCATGTCGGAAAAAAAGGACACAGAATCAGCGAAAGCGGATTCTCAAAAGATGATAACCGGCATAACTGCTGAATCGGACAGTGTTGTAATTAGCGCCAATAAGCAACTGAATTACACGTCCGTCAAACAGCATGATCCGCTGGGGGTGATATTGTTATTTCCGGAAACCACGTTTGGCAAAAATTTAACCGAATATACGCCGGACAGTGAAATAATAAAGACAATTAATCCTACGCTATCTACTGATTTGAAGAATACCCGGCTTGAAATCGGATTAAAAGAGGATGTTCCTTATGAAATAAAAAAAGAGGATACTAATCTTACGATCACATTTCTAAGTCAAAAAATGCAATCTCCCCAAGTAGATTCTGAAAATGAGGGAATCGGCGATCAGGCCAAAGCCGAAAGTCCCGTCAGCAGTGCATCCATTGATGTCCCCATTACCGTCACTGAAGAAAAGGCTGCTGAAACAAACGTGGTTACTGATACTAAAACCGGGAAAAAAAGTCCTTCAGAAACTAATAACGCGACAGCCGTTATTAACCGGATTGATTTTTCAAGTCAGGAGTCCGGCAAATCGATGATCATTGTCGGGACAGATATTCCGGCAGCGTTTGAAATTCAAAAAATAGATGACCGGACATTGAAAGTCAGAATTTTTAATTCCCGTCTTCCGGAATACCGGCGTCATCGCCCTTTAATTACAACCCGCTTTGAAAGTGCTGTTGACCGTCTTACCCCGATCCAGGCGAAGGATATAAAAAATGCTACGGACCTGATTATTGAACTCAGGGAAATGGTTCCGTACCGGCCGGTTCAGGAAGGCAATCTGTTAACGATAAACTTTGATCCCTCGTCAATTGGTCCGCGGCCATTTGAGTCTGCAAATCTGCCGTCCTGGCAGCAGGTATTAGAAGAATCGACCTCTTCTGCCCAGATTCCTGAAACTCAGATAAAAGAACAGGCTGCCGATGAAAATTCAATTGATGATATTTTAGGCGAGAAAAAAGAATATACCGGTCAGAAAATTGCGCTTGATTTCTATAAAACAGACATCAAAAATGTTTTTAAAATTTTGCAGCAGGTCAGTGGAAAAAATTATGCGGTAGATAAAAATGTGACCGGGGAAGTCACCATTTCACTAGAAAAACCTGTTCCCTGGGATCAGGTGCTTGATTTAATATTAAAAATGAATCAGCTGGGTAAAGTCGAGCAAGGTGATATTATACGTATCGCGACTGTTGCAACCTTAAGCTCTGAAGAGAAGGCTCAGCAGGAAAAAATAAAGGCCATCCAGGCTAGGAAGGAGCAGGAAAAAACACTGGAACCTCTTGTCACTGAATATGTCCCGATCAATTATGCCAATGCGCAAAGTGAGATTCTGCCGCACATCAAAGATGTTTTAACCAAAGAACGCGGAATGATGACGGTTGATGGTCGAAATAATCAGATTATCGTCACCGATACCCGGGTCAATCTTGAGAAAGCCAAGGAAATAATATCACGGATTGATAAGGTTACACCCCAGGTTCTCATAGAGGCCAGAATTGTAGAAGTGAATGACGATTTCACCCGTGAAGTTGGCGTATCCTGGGGGGCCAGTGGTGAAGATATTTATAAAAGCAATCTTGATGGTATGTATTCATACAATATTGCCATGAACACACCTATAAGAGCAGAGAATGTAAGTGCCGGCGCCGGGGTCATGGATTTTAATTTTACCCGCCTGGATGCCTGGGGAACGCCATTTGTATTGGACGCCGCATTGAGAGCCATGGAGCAGAACGGTAATGGAAAAATTATTTCATCACCGAAAATATTAACCTTGGATAACAAAAAAGCAATCATCAAGCAGGGGCAGGAAGTTCCTTATCAGACGGTCGATGAAAATGGGCAAATTAATATTGAATTTAAGAATGTCGATCTGTTGCTCGAAGTGACGCCTCATGTCACCCCGGATCGACGGGTTTCGATGAAGATGAAAACAACAAAAAATGAAATTGTTGGTTTTATACAAACAGGGGATCCGATAATTTCAACAAATGAGGCCGAAACCGAACTTCTTGTGGATGATGGAGAAACGATTGTCATCGGTGGTGTCGTGAAAAATACTAAGAATGAGAGTGAATACGGATTCCCCATACTCAAAGAAATCCCCTTAATCGGCTGGTTGTTTAAAAGCAAAAGTACATCAAATGTGAAGCAGGAGTTAATGATTTTTATGACGCCGAGAATTGTTCAGCTTGAACAGAAAGATATGGTAAAAGCTGAGAATTAAAATGCTATATTTTGTCAGAACTACTTTAGCCTGCAGAAAAAATTGTCCCACATATTGAATTGAAAGGAACTTTTCATGAGACAGACATATGCAAAGATAACTTTTCGGGTAATCCTTTTAAGTTTTCTTGCATTAATACTTATTGGATGCGGTGAGTCCGGATCTCCCGGCGGAGCAGGCGGGGCTGGCGCAACCGCCTCGGTCAGCCTCAGCGCTGGCGCAGCGACACTCTCGGCTGACGGTTTGTCTTCAACGCCGATTACCGCTGTCTTAACCGACTCCGTTGGTCAGGCCGTGATACAGCAGACACCCGTTGTCTTT
>JAHECJ010000481.1:0-411 GCA_024641805.1 Desulfococcus sp. | reverse complement strand
GTTCCGAAACGGCACAAAAGAATATAAAACCCAGACTGCGGATGACACGGGAACGGTCATCGTTCAGTTGATGACCGAAGAAACCTCAGGAAACGCTGAGGTTTGGGTGGAATCCAACAAGGTAAGGCAAAAAATAGAAGTAAAATTATATGACCCGCATAAAATCGGGACGATTGCTCTTCGAACCGGCAGTGTTTCCATCACTGCGGACGGCAGCAGCCAGGTCTCTATTATTGCCACCGTGAAAGATGCATTGGGGAACTCGGAGCAAGGGGCCACGGTGAATTTTAAAACCACTCTGGGGCAATTTATTGTAACCAATCCGTTGCCGGGGATCATCAACCGCAGCACCACCGCCATCACCGATGTGGACGGTGAAGCCTCTGTCATGCTGGTCAGTGGAAAAGTCAT
>JAHECJ010000480.1 GCA_024641805.1 Desulfococcus sp. | reverse complement strand
ATTTCCCCAAAGACCCGTTTAATTATGTGACCGTACCCGCAGTTTCCCGCAAACTTCATGTGAAACTGTTAAAGAACCTGGAAAAAGCCGAAGAACTGGCCGGTGGGTCCGTCTATAATTTTATCGAAGGCGAGGGCGGTTGGGGAATTATCTGCAACGGGGTCAGCTATAATTATGTGGCTGATGCGGTTCGGGATTTAGATATTGCAGGCAGCGTCAAAATTCTGCGCGTCGGGTTTTCTCATCCCCTGCCGAAAAAACTGATCCAGTCTTTTATCAAAGGGTGCGAAAAGATTCTGGTGGTGGAAGAAGGCGAACCCTTTATGGAAGAGGCAGTCAAGGCGTTTGCCCAGGAAGCAGGGTTCACCAATCCGATCATGGGAAAAGATCCGGCATTGTTTTCAAGGCTGTTTGAGTTTGATCCGGCCATGGTCCGGGCCAACATCGCAAAATATTTTGACGTACCGTATACGCCGAAAGAACTGCCGGACCTTTCGGATATTCCGGTTCTTCCGCAGCGGCCGCCAAACCTTTGTGCCGGGTGCTCGCACCGCGCGGTGTTCTATGCCGTGAACAAGGCCACCGAAGGCACCGGATCGATCCGGACCACGGATATCGGGTGTTACACCTTAGGGTTTCTCCCGCCGCTGTCCGCCGGTGATTTTCTGATCTGCATGGGATCTTCCGTAGGCACGGGCTGCGGTTTTTCGAGAACCATAGACAAAAAAGTGATTTCCTTTATCGGGGATTCAACGTTTTTCCATTCCGGTATTCCGGGGCTGGTGAACGCAGTATTCAACAACCATGATGTTAACCTGATTATCCTGGATAATCAGATTACGGCCATGACCGGTCATCAGCCCCATCCCGGGGTGGATATGAAAGGCCTGAACCATGAAGGATTCACTCAGATTTCCATTGAGTCCGTGGTCCGGGGGCTCGGCGTTGAGCATGTCAGCGTGATCAAACCGTACAATGTGAAAAAGAGCATTACCGCTATCCGGGAGGCCATTGACCATAAAGGCGTATCCGTGATTATTGCCAAACAGGCGTGCACCCTGTTTGAGCGAAGCTTGAAAAGACATGTGGGCAAACCTTTTTATGTGAGCGACCGGTGCACGAACCACCGGGACTGTATCAATGATCTCGGGTGCCCGGCATTTTATGTGGAGGAAGATAAGGTCCGGATTAATCCGACCCTTTGCACGGGATGCGGCGTCTGTGCACAGATTTGTCCGGAACACGCAATTCTGCCGTTGAAATAATTGGGAACGGCGAGGAGTTTCGGGCGTTTTTTGTTCATCATTAAGAATAGTTGTCGGGTGCGAGTAATGAAGCATGCCCATCCTCACACCTGAAACCATTGACTGGTTTGCTTCAATTACCTTTCTCTTTCAACAGGACAGGAATCGGGGCATTTAAAGGAATATTGCTATGAATATAACACGGTTGATTATAGTAGCGGTCGGCGGCCAGGGGAATCTGCTGTCGTCCAAGGTGCTGGGTGAAGCGGCCTGCCGGCTGAATGTGCCCGTACGGATGAGCGAAATACACGGCATGGCCCAGCGGGGAGGGGTCGTCGAGTCGGCAATGATTTTTGGAGATGCAAAAAGCACCATTATATCGGATGGGGAAGCGGATCTCTTTCTGGCGTTTGAGCCCCTGGAAGCATTGCGGGCATTAAACCGGTGCAATTCAAAAACCATTGTCATTACCAATATATCCTCGCTCCCGCCCTTTACCGCGGCCATCGGCAAAGGTAAATATCCGGATATTGAAACCATCAAGAACCTGATTCAATCAAAGGTCGGCCGGCTGATTACCCTGGATGCCAATGCCCTTGCCAGGGAAGCCGGCAATGAACTGTCGGTCAACATTGTTCTTCTTGGGGCGCTGATCAAGGTAGGTGTTCTTCCGATTACCGCAGACAGCGTGAAAGGCGCCATCAGGGAAACGACGAAAGCCGCGTTTGTGGAAACCAACCTCAAGGCTTTTGAATTAGGATTTGCCGCCGTCTAAAAACAGTTTGATGAATTCATCTAACAACAAATGGCGGTGTTAAAATCTCTTTCAAAATGCTCACATACATTCGTATGCTCCGCTTTTTCAAAAGATTTTGCCTTCCCCTTTGGCATGATCTGAATCCCTGAAACTGTTTTGCCTATAGCAGTCACGCCGCCGATTTCACCGCACCTGAGGCGTTGCAGGATAATTTACCGCCAAAGCGTCAAGAGAGAAAAAAATTTTTCTCTTTGGAGTCTCTCAGAAAATAGGGAAACGGGGAGGAACCATATATTGTGGTTGACTGAGTTTTCCTGGAATGTCGAAAAGCTATTGAAGTGCTTCACTGGTGAGGGGCGTTTTGGTGGCGAGCACTTCTGTTGGCAAGGAATTTACAGCCCTTAATAACTATCGGATCAATGCTTTTTTCTTTAACATCGGTCGAGGATCTACCAGGTGACGTGAAAACCAACCGTCATTTTTCCCAACTCCCATCGCCAGTGCGATCAGCTCTGAAAAGTGCAACGTCGGAATGGGTTCCTTTAAGCTGCATCGCACTTCAAGATTCAAGTGGCACATGGAGCAGGCTGTCACGAGACAGTCGGCGCCCGCCTCGATGGCACTATTGACAATTCTGTTGATGATGGTTGAGGTAACATCCGGCTTAACCACGGAAAGAAAGGTTCCGCAGCAGCGGGAGGCAAAAGACCAGAGTACCGGCTCAGCACCTAAAGAGGAGAGGATATTTTCCATCAATCCGGCATGTGTTTTGTAATGTTTCAATGTGTTTGGTCGTGACAACATACAACCGTAATAAGGCACGAATTTCAGTCCCTGGAGACTATTTGCCGCATTTTTATTAAAACCGGAAAGTGCTTTTGCGTCCAGCAACTCAAAAAAATGAATTATCTCAAGATCAGCATTAAATGTCTTGCCCCATTTTTTTTCATATTTGTATCGCTTGACCTCATTCTGTTTTAATTCAAAATGTGCCTGCCGAAGTCTTATCATGCAATTCGGACAGGCCACTAACAGCGGTCTGTCCGGCGGGGCGAGAAACAAGTTTCGGGCTGAGAGATCAAGTGAAATTTCATGATCGATAACATCCGCTGAGGAACTGC
>JAHECJ010000479.1 GCA_024641805.1 Desulfococcus sp. | reverse complement strand
CAAGAAGACCATGGTGGTGGCCCAGCAGCTTTATGAAGGAATAGACATCGGGGCAGGAGAATATGTCGGTCTGATCACTTACATGCGAACGGATTCGACCCGGATATCCGAAGAAGCGGCTCACGAAGCTATTGATCTCATTAAGGAAAAATTCGGCCCGGCGTATGCGCTGTCAAGCCCGAGGTTTTTCAAAAATAAAAATAAAGTCCAGGATGCCCACGAAGCCATTCGACCGACGTCGGTCTATCATACGCCGGAAAAAGTCGCTCAATTTTTATCCAAGGATCAATTAGCGCTGTATCAGTTAATCTGGAAACGGTTTATGGCGTCGCAAATGGCCCAGGCACTGATCAATCAAAATTCCGTATCCATCAATGCGGGCGATTATACCTTCAGCGCCACCGGTTCATCCATCAAATTCCCTGGTTTTATGGCGCTTTATTTGTCTGCCGATGATGAGGAAAAGGATTCTCAGGACAGCGAAAAGACCTCTCTGCCCGATCTGGCGGAAAGGATGATCCTGAAACTAAACAAAATCGATCCCCGGCAGCATTTTACGTCTCCGCCCCCACGGTTTTCCGAGGCGTCTCTGGTCAAGGAACTTGAAGAAAACGGGATCGGCCGGCCAAGTACTTATGCCACCATCCTTTCGACTATCCGGGATAAAGGGTACGTGGAATTTCTTAAAGGATACTTCCGGCCCAGTGAGCTGGGATTTATTGTCAGCGACCTGCTGGTGGAGAATTTTCCGGATATTTTAAGCGTTGATTTTACAGCCAAAATGGAAAATGACCTGGACCGCGTGGAAACTGCTGAAACTGATGCGTTGGGGATTTTAACCCGGTTTTATGATACGTTTGAAAAATGTCTGGAGTCTGCATCGGATAACATGCTCAGCGTCAAAGGCGTGGGGGTGCCGACAAATTTGCCCTGTCCTCTTTGCGGGAAGGAACTGCATACCAAGGTCGGGAAAAACGGCCCGTTTCTGGCATGTGTGGGATATCCGGAATGCAATTATTCAAGAAATTATATCCGGGATGAAAAGGGAAACATTGTCGCCCTGGAACCGGACCATGAAGCGGCAGACGGCGAAATTTGCGACCAGTGCGGAAAACAGATGGTGGTGAAACAGGGAAAATTCGGTGATTTTCTGGCCTGCAGCGGATATCCGGAATGTAAAAAAACCCGATCCATCAGTTCAAAAACAAACGCTCAGTCCACAGGGGTTAAATGCCCGGAAAAAGACTGCGATGGTGAACTGCTGGAGCGATCATCCAAACGGGGCAAGATTTTTTATGGATGCAGCCGTTTTCCGAAATGTAATTTTGCCACGTGGGATAAACCCGTTGCCAGAAAATGCCCGGAATGCGGGGCGGAAATAATGGTTGAAAAAGAGACCAAAAAAGACGGTAAGGTCATCAAATGCCTGAATCGGGAGTGCGGGTATCAGGAAAATATGGATTAAATTAGATATTGTCCAGATATAACAAGTCTTTAGCTTGAGTGTTTTTTGATCCGATGGTCAGTATTTCAATGCGGTTTTCTTTGGTTTTTCGGAAATAAAGCCTTCCATTATACGCAAAAACCACCTCGAAAGAGGTGGTTTTGCCTTTTTTGCTGAAAACTTTCCGTTTAACGGGAACAAGCATCGGGTCATCATTGAGTTGATGAATCAATTCCTCGGTTTTTAAACTCATTTCATCGGTCATGTCTGTTAAGCAGGCAAGCGCCCGACGGGTCATTTCAATGTTTTTATAGAGCGCCTTAAACCGTTTCCCAAGTTTTTCGACGGTTTTGTCTTTTTGCCGGTTAACTTGGTCCTGGCTTTTTTCGAGTTCGGCAATTTTTGTTTTTAAATTTTCGATTTCTTTGAGTTTATTCTCAAGTAATTCGATTTCTTCAAACAAATCTTCTTCGGTTTTCTCAGCCTGTGATTTTTCTTTGGTAAAAGTCAGGTGTAATTGATCGTATTCCGATAAGAGCATCTCTCTTTCTTCAGATAATTTGTCAATTTGTGTTAGCCGTTTGCTTTCAAGTTCCTGAAGCCGGTTCATCTCTATGTTTTTTTGCAGTTCATCCAGCTGAATTTTTGCTGAAATTTTTTGGTAATACCCATAGAGACTCCCCATAAAGATCAGAATATAGAAAAGAAGCAGCGTGATTGCGATAACTGAATAAGGAAGGATTTTTACACTAACCGTTAAATCAATCCCCTCATTTAATATCTCGAAATTTTTTTCAGCCAGCTTGGCCGGGTCGGTGGAAAGATTATCCAATGCGGAATTCTGATAGGTGGCAGGGTATAAAATATTGCCCTGTTTTGTGGTGACATTGACGTCCAGTTTCCCGCCGAGTTTGATAAAAATATTATTTTGCAGATAAGACGTTACGGAATCGTCGATGGCATCTTTAATGCTGATTAATCCGCTTAAGATATTGGTCATGTCAGAAAGGTAAATATTCGTTATTTCTCTTTTATATCTGTTTTGGAGATAGTCTTCCATTGAGCTGACAGTCAGCAGGTAGAGGACCGGCGGCAAGAGTATGCAGAAGATCAATATTTTGAATGATATTATTCTCATGGGTTCTTATTAATTATTTTGAAGACAGGATGGGGAGATTCAACGTCATATGGCAGCCAGTATTTTTTTTGCCTGGTCCGCTCCGGTGAAATTTTTATCCAATTTCAATGCGAATTCAAGGGATTGTTTTGCTTCCTTATTCTCACCATTTTTGTAGTAAGCCATTCCCAGGTGATAATGAAGCGTCGCATTGTCAGGAAGATTTTTAATACTGTCTGAAAAGGCATGGATTGCTTGTTTATAAAAGCCTAATTTGACGTATACCCAACCTAAAGTATCCTGGATCCTCGGATCATCCGGCTGGATTTTTATGGCTGTCTGGGCGAATCTGAGCGCTTCATCCAGGTTTTTATCCTGTTCGGCCAGCAGATATGCCAGATTGTTGGCTGCCGGTGCAAAGTCCGGATTAATCTCCAGCGCCTTTCGATAGTGGAGTTCTGCAAGACCGGGCTGTTTTTTTATGGAGAAGATGATACCCAGCATCATATTCGGAAGTTCCTGTCGGGGTCCGGTATTGTTATTGATAGCGCTTTCATATTGCTTAACGGCGCTGT
>JAHECJ010000478.1 GCA_024641805.1 Desulfococcus sp. | reverse complement strand
ATCCATCGGTAATCACCCGGGGTATTTCGCTTCTGCCATTAAGTCATATATCCGGCGCCGTCATCACAAATACATGCCTCCGGTTCGGCGTGTCCTATGTTATTACGGATCGGTTTACTCCCACCTCCATTATGGAACTTATGCAGGAGCATCATGTCACATGGACCCATACCGTGCCGTCCATTGCCGGGCTTTTGCTGCGAGGCAACCCTAAAAAATATGATTTAAGCCATCTTAAGATGATAGCACTGATGGGCACCAGTGTTCCGGTCAGTTTTCTAAAAGCGCTGGAACAGGTCATCCCGTCGGCTCAGGCAATACAGGGTTATGGCTTAACAGAGACCTCTCCACTCTTAACTTTAGAACCGCCAAGAGATAATATAAAAAAAATCGGCACCATCGGAAAAGCCCTTCCCGGGGCTGACATCCGTCTTGTGGATGAAAACGGAAACGCCGTACCGGTGAATGAGCCCGGAGAGCTCATCGTACGCGGCCCGAAAGTATTTTCCGGATATTACGGTAATCCCAAACTGACCAAACGGGTTTTCAACGATGGCTGGTTTCACACCAAAGACGTGGCCAAATGTGACAAGGAAGGTTTTTATTACCATCTTGGCCGATTAGATGATCTCATCATTACCGGCGGTCTCAATGTGTTTCCCGCCGAGGTGGAAGCTGCCGCCGCCCAATATCCGTCTGTCAAGGAAGCCGTTGCATATGCCTTGTCGGATGCCAGCCGGGGACAAGTAATCGGTATGGATGTCTGCCCCTGCAGCGGGTGCGATATTAGCATCAATGAATTGCGCCGATTCCTTCAAAATCATCTGGCGGCATATAAAATCCCGAAACATATTCATCTGGTTGATGCTATTGAACACACTCCCACTGGAAAACCGATCCGAAAATCGAAAGAAAGACCTTGAAAATTGAAGATGAACTTGAAAAAAACAGGCAAACACGTCCGGGATTATATCGCATCGATCTGGCTATCGTCGCTGATCCAAAGAGTCCAGAAAGTCGGTTATCCGAAAGCATCTGCCAAGGGAGCACGATTGGGACATTTCGCCCACCGGCTATTGCGGAAGCAGCGCAGACTCACCCTTCAAAACCTCAGCATGATATTTGCAGATACGAAAACGCCGGATCAACTGAAAACCATTGTCAGGGCGTTGTTTGAAAACTTTTTTCGAAGCGGATATGAATGTATGGCTTACAGCAATTTATCGCCGGATGACAAAAAGGCATATGTCCAGATCGTTGGAAAAGAGCACCTGGATGAAGCACTGTCATTGGGCCATGGCGTGATTTCGCTGTCCGCCCATTTCGGCAATTTCCTTATCATGATGTCCCGCCTGTCCCTTGAAGGATATTCAGTCGACCTCCTTGTGAAAAAGATGAAAGATGAAAGAGTGGAGGAATTATTACGTAAATTGAGGGACAAACTTGGATATAATACCATTTACGTGAACGAGAAAATTCAGTCTGTCAAGGCCTGCCTGGCCAGTTTAAAAAAGAATCATGTGCTGGTATTGCTCGGCGATCAGCGACAGAAGAAAGCCGGGGTTGACGTAACATTTTTAGGTCTTCCGGCAAAAGCAGCAGCAGGTCCGATTTCTCTTGCCCTTTCCACGGACGCGCGCGTCCTTCCCATGTTCATGGTGCGGAATCCGGACGGCATCACCCACACCTTGCATATCGAGGCTCCCATCGAGATTCGCACCACCGGTTCAAAAGAAAGCGACATCAGCAACCATGTCCAGAAATATACGGATACCATCGGGTCATACGCCTTAAAATATCCTGACCAGTGGATCTGGAATCACAAACGATGGGCTCAATAAATCAGATATCAGTTTCGAATTTACCGCAGACCTGCTGTACTGAATGATGAAAAGAAACTTACCGGTCAAATCGATCAACAGGCGGTTGAAACTTCACCTTGATAGGCTTCTCGCATAATCTGCCGCCTCTCTGGTCTTTTCTGCGGCCGATATTGCCTGTTGACTGTACTGACTGTCGGTTTCTGTTCCTATTTCATCCCATATTTCAATGGCCTCTTCAAAGGCCTCAATTGCTTCTGAATATTGCCTTTTTCGAGCATAGACGTGCCCCTCAGTGCAAATTTTTTTGGCGCGTTGATACTCTTCATAGAGCGATTGTTCCCTTACCCAGTTACTGCAATGACTGGCCTTTTCATGGTATTTGTCCGCATTTTTTTGAGCAGCCCTTTCAATCTTGGGGCATCTGCAGTTACCCCGTTCCGCAATCTTCTCGAAATATTCCGCTGCTTGTTCATAGTAATCTGCCGCAGATCCATAATCTTTTTCCTTGTGGGCCGTCTGAGCAGAATCGATATTATCGAACGCTTTTTCATAATAATCGTCGCACTCATCCGCGCGAAGGGCCTGGAAAGGAATCAGGATTGCAATTATTAATATCAACAGGATTTTCTTTTGGATGATCATTTAACCAGTTTCTCCTTATGATAGTCGATATAGAAAAAGTCCATCTTCAATGACAAGGCAATATGCGGGAATGTTGAAATATCATTAAACGAGCGGTCCTGCTCTCATCTGGAAATCATCTTGATATCGACCTGGCAGTTGCCGGGATAAAACAGAGCAATGATTATTTTTCCGATCATCCCACCATTGATGACCTTCAAAAAAGATATATCAATTACATTCTCGATAAAACCCTTGGAAAAATCAGCGGGCCCGGTGGCGCGTCCGAAATTCTGGGATTAAAGCGAACGACGCTGCTCGCCCGGATGAAAAAACTCGGCCTGCGTTAATTACATGAATTAGGGGGTGTTGGATTCACCATACAGAAACATATGATGGAATAAGGTTTTCTGTATGGTGAATATTCATTTACTTGAAGGCTTGAAGGTTTTCTCTTTTATTTCTTCGTTGTACCGGCCGGGCGGACAGAAATGGCTATTGCTTCGGTATAACGGGCCACCACTTGGTCCCCTTTTTTGATGTTTTTAAAATTTTCAACGCTTGGATCAACTTCAACCGGAATGATGTTCCCATTCGGCCCCATTAAATCAACCGTCCGCGTATCATAATTGATTCCCACCACTTTCGCCCGGACATCGGTTGTTTTATAGGCAACGCCTTCCGGTTTCTGCCCCTTG
>JAHECJ010000477.1 GCA_024641805.1 Desulfococcus sp. | reverse complement strand
ACCCTCGGTACCCTTCCGGGTACACACGCTTTCCAGGCGTGCACCTTCAGCCTCTCGGCCATCTCTCCGCAAATCTTTCAAGCGGCTGCTATTATAACAGACTATTTTTTCTCATGCGGTCGCAGGTGGCGGAGAGGGTGGGATTTGAACCCACGATCCTGTTAGGGATACCGCTTTTCGAGAGCGGCGCCTTCAGCCGCTCGGCCACCTCTCCAACGAGTCAAGCTATCACATGAAATGTCCATATTGTTTATAGATTTGGCAAAATATCTATTTTGGGTATGTGTGTCAAACAAAAAATTGATGCATGGATGGGTTATTTATTTTCTATGCGCTGAAAATACGCCGGGCCATTTCAGTGTATGTGCCGTCCGAATTATGGATAACCACTGGTTGTGTGATCGTGATTCCCGGCCGGCCGCCTTTTACGCCTTCCATTAAAATTCGTTTGGCGCAGGCCCCCTTCTTGGTATAGAGAGCTCTTATTTTTTTGGGTTCAATGCCATAAAACCGCATCCGCTCGGTCAGGTCAACCAATCGTTCCGCGGGGTACACCATGGAAAGTCTTCCCGATCGGCCAAGCATCATTTCGGCGGCCCGCATCAATTCATCCAGGGTTATTCGAATTTCATGACGGGAAATGGCCAACTGCCTGTTGGGGTTAATTCGGCCGCAGGACTGCCGGATGTGTGGCGGATTGCATATCACAACATCCACGCTGCCTGATATCATGGACAGTGACAGGGTTTTGATATCCTGATTTAATATGGTCACGCGGTCTTCCAGGTGATTGTTCCGGACATTGCTTTCTGCAATATCAGCCTGATTCTTCTGTATTTCTACACCGTATATGGTAATTCCCGGATGAAGGTACGCCAGTATGAGTGCGATCACCCCGCATCCTGTGCCCAGGTCAAGAACGCGGTCCCCTGCATGGATCTCGGCCTGGGAGGCAATCATAATCGCATCCATTGAAAAGCGGTAACCCGATCGTGATTGTTTGATCCTGAGCTGGCCGCCATACAGGCTGTCATTGGTCAGTTCGGTCATTGTTCGGTTTTTAAAAGGTTCCGGTTTTATATTTGATTTCAGCGATCCGCTGCCGGCCGCTCACGCGGTTGATTGCTTTAACAATATCGTTTGCAAGAAATCGAAGCTGATGGGTCAGGGTAGAGCTTTTCACGGTAACCAGCAGGGTGGTTCCCTTCATTGCGGTCGGCTGTGCGTTATCCGTAATGGATGTGTTTAACTCCGCATTCCAGATTTTTCTGATTTCTGAGAGCTCGGAATTCCCTTCAGGCCGGCAGTTGCGTATGACGGTTGAAAGAACCTCTTTAATGTGGATGTATTCTGATTTTCCGGGGCGTTGATTTTTCATTTTGGGGATCATACGATTTTTATTTTAAAAATTCTGTCAGCCGGAGTATTCATGATAAAAATTTTCCGGTAGTCAACCTTTTTATAGGATATATTCCCGAAGACAGGCAATAGTCAAGCACAGCTTTTCACCAGGAGATTCTACGCTGGATTTATAATGGTTTCTGATTTTTACTTGACTTGAAAGGGGATGTTATTTAAAAAATTAATCAAACCCATTCCTTGAGTCTTCTGTTTTTCAGGTACAATAAATCAGAGTGTTCATGAATGCGGTTTATCTTTAATTTTGACATGCAGAATTTGTGAAGGAAGATATCCACACATTAATTATTATAGGAAATCGAAATGAATTGGGATTGGGAGAAGCTGCAGCAAAAACAAAAGGAAAGAAGTACCGGCGGCGGCGGTGTCAAACCACCGCAGATGGACGACCTTGTCGAAAAATTCAAAGGATACAAATTCCCGGGCGGCTGGATTCTGTTTGGTGTGGCCGTGATACTGTTATTTTTCGGGACTTCGATGGTCTATACGGTGGATACCTATGAAGTAGGTGTCGTGCAGCGGTTTGGCGAATTTGTCAGAACAGAGACACCCGGTTTAAAATTTAAACTCCCGGCTTTTATTGAAAAGGTAACCAAAGTTTCAACAAGGGTGGAAAAAGAGACTTTCGGATTCAGCGAATCCCCATCCGGCCGTACAAGATTAAGCGCCTCCGGCGAAAGCATCGATGAGTCTTTGATGTTAACCGGTGATTTGAATGTGGGTGTCATCCCATGGATAGTTCAATATAAGATAAAGGACCCGTACGATTTTTTATTTAAAGTAGAAGATGTGCCGCTTTTTTTAAGAGATATGTCTGAAGCCTCCATGAGGCTGGTGGTGGGTGACCGGAGTATTAATGAAGTGATTAATAACAGGCCGGAGATAGCGATCACCGCCAAAGAAGCGCTGCAAAAGGAGATGGATGAAGCAGAGACCGGAATTGAGATTGTTACCGTGGAATTGGGAAACACGAACGTCCCCGGACCGGTTCAGGAGTCTTTCAATGAAGTCAACCAGGCGGTTCAGGAAAAGGAAAAACTGATCTATCAGGCCAAGGAAGAATATAACCGGGTGATTCCGAGTGCAAGGGGTGAAGCGGAACAGGCCATCAAGAGCGCTGAAGGGTATGCAACCGAGCGCGTGAACGAGGCAAAAGGCGATGCGGCAAGGTTTACTGCCCAGTATCAGGAATATGCAAAGGCCAAAGACGTCACCCGCCGCCGGCTGTATCTTGAAATGGTGAATCTGGTATTCCCTAAACTGGGAGAACTCTATATTCTTGATTCCGATCAGAAAAATGTTTTGCCGCTGCTCAATCTTGGAGAAAAATGGGGAATACAAAAATGAAGACTCAATATATAATTTTAATGGTTATCATTGCGCTGGGCTTTATGGGTTTGGCCTCGTCGGCATATGTCGTGGATGAAACGGAACAGGTGGTGATCACAAAGTTTCGGCGGGTTGTCGGGGAACCGGTAACAAAGCCCGGTTTGAATTTCAGAATTCCCGTCATATACGATACAAATTATTTCCCGAAAAATATTCAGGCATGGGATGGGGAACCGGGGCAGATTATTACCCAGGACAAGACATACATCTGGGTGGATACATTTGCCAGATGGCGGATTGTGGACCCGATCGCTTTTATTAGAATGGTCAGGGATATGCGGAGCGCACAAAACCGTTTGAGTGAAATCATCAATCCGGCGGTCCGCGATGCGATT
>JAHECJ010000476.1 GCA_024641805.1 Desulfococcus sp. | reverse complement strand
TATCATCGGCATAAAGCGCTTCGCGGGGGACAATATAGGGCTTTGTCCGGTCCCCTTTCACACTCCCGACCATCAGGCCCGATCCGGTCTGAACACTTAGGTCAATCGGATGCTGGGGCCTCTGGGACAGAAAATTGTAATGGGTGCCTTTTCGCCCCAACGCATAATCCAGAAAAGACAGGGCTGTTTTTTTGGCTTTCGGGTCGTCGAAATGATCCCTGAGCAACTGATAGGCGGAAACCGTGTAATAGACATAATGAGCCCCCTTTTTCCGCCCTTCGATTTTCAGTGAAGACACCTGCGGAACACTGGCAACAATTTTCGTCAGTACATCAATCCACAGATCCTGGCAGGAAAAAAACCGGTTTTTCAGGTTATCCTGCGTATAGACCCGGCGGCATGGCTGAACACATCGGCCACGCAGACCGCTCTTGCCGCCCATGTAGCTGCTCCAGTAGCATCGGCCGGACACGGCATAACACAGCGCCCCGTGAACAAATACCTCCAGGGACAATCCATCCGGGCAGGCTGCCCCTGCTGCTTTGATTTCATCGATGCTCAGCTCCCGGGGCAGAACCACCCGCCTGATTTCCGGAAACCGGCTGACCAGTTCCAGGGCGGCCGGAAAAGAAATGTTTGCGAGGGTGGACAGGTGTATCTCACCAGTGAATCCTGTTTGGCGGGCAAGGGACAACATGGCAAGGTCCTGCACAATCAGTGCATCCGGATGGACCCATCGGTTCAATTGATCCAGAAGCCGGCCGGCCGGCTCCAGTTCATCGGATTTAATCATCGTGTTTACGGGGACATATACTTTCTTCCCCTGATCATGGGCCAGCTGTGTTAACTGCCCCAACTCTTCAACGGAAAAATTTTCCGCTGCCATGCGAGCGGAAAAGCTTTTCAACCCGCAATATAAAGCATCCGCACCGGCTGCCAGCGCCGCGAGAAATGCTTTTTTCCCTCCTGCCGGAGCCAGAATTTCGGGGCGGTGACGGTCTTTTGGGATAGCATTTATTATATCTTGTTCGTTCATTTATAATCACTGGTATTCATAAAAATTATAATCAATTCGCATGAAAATATGACAGATTATCAACTTGCCCATATTCTGTGGGGATGTTATAAACATAAAAATTTAAAATCAATGCAAATATGATGAATACAAACTGGTTGCCATAACATCATTGATGATTATTATATTGTGCAAACGCCTTACAGATTAAG
Source organism: Desulfococcus sp. (assembly GCA_024641805.1). Taxonomy (GTDB): domain Bacteria; phylum Desulfobacterota; class Desulfobacteria; order Desulfobacterales; family Desulfosalsimonadaceae; genus SURF-3. The sequence goes on along the minus strand of JAHECJ010000476.1, from coordinate 1,927 downwards.
GTTTCATTTAACGGCCGTGGTGGATGTTCCAAATGTATTGCTGCCTCGGACAGAAAACCTCTTTGGGAAATAATATTTTTGCATTCATAAAAAAGGAAAAAACATGAAAATAGCTGTCAGCGGTAAAGGCGGAGTCGGCAAAACCACCTTCTCGGCGCTTTTGATCCGGGCGCTAAACGCCAACAACAAGCACGTTCTCGCCATCGACGCGGACCCGGATGCCAACCTGGCCGCCGCCGTCGGCATCCCGGATGCGGATAAAATCATACCGATTTCCGAGATGAAAGACCTGGCGTATGAACGGACCGAGGCCAAACCCGGCACGATCGGGGGATTTTTTAAGCTTAACCCCAAGGTGGACGACCTGCCGGATTCATTGTCCGCCAAATTTGAAAACATCAAGTTAATGCGCCTCGGCGGCATTAAAAAAGGCGGAGCCGGATGCATATGCCCTGAAAGCACCCTTCTCAAGGCGCTGGTCACCCACATTGTTCTGGCGCGGGATGAAGTAGTGGTGATGGACATGGAAGCCGGGATTGAACACCTGGGACGGGGAACCGCCCAGGCCGTGGACAAACTTCTGGTTGTGGTGGAACCGGGCAGCCGAAGCATTGACACGGCACGGCACATCAATAAACTGGCGTCTGAAATCGGTTTAACCGCTATCTCCCTGGTCGGAAACAAAATCCGGGGAAAACATGACGAAGATTTCTTAAAAAAACATCTGGCCGGATTTTCCTTTCTGGGGTTTATTCCCTACGAAAACGCGCTGATTGAAGCGGACTTAAACGGCATGTCGCCATTTGATGTGGAATCCAAAGCCAAAACCATCATCGAAGGGATAATCAACAAAATTTAATGGCGGATTACAAGAAAAAAAAATACGGCAGGCGTTCCTATATAAACAAAAAAAACACGCCGGCAAATCGTCTAACCCCCGGATCAGACTCTAAATTAAAAAGAGTCTTTGCCGAAATCGGCGTACCTGAGGCCAAACCATTTAAGCCCGATCCCTTCCAGATCAGGTCGCTTGAAGCGATTCAGTACGGAGACTGCCTGGTCACGGTGCCCACCGGTGCCGGTAAAACGTGGATCGCGGAACAGGCCATCACGTATACGATTAAAAAAAAAGGGAAAGCGTGGTATGCTTCTCCGTTAAAGGCACTTACCAATTCCAAATTTGCCGAGTTCTCACAAATTTTCGGCCCGGAGAACGTCGGGATTCTCACCGGTGACCGCAAAGAGAACATGGATGCGCCGATCATTATCGGGACCACCGAAATCCTGCGCAATCAGCTCTATGATGCCATGCACCGGGGTGAAGATCTGGACACGGACTTTGTCATACTGGACGAAGCCCATTTTTTAGGAGATGAAGAACGGGGGGTGGTCTGGGAAGAAACCATGATCTATCTTCCCCGGCGGATCCCCCTGCTGCTTTTGTCGGCAACCATTGGCAATGCCCATCAGATTGCCGGCTGGCTGAAGTCCATCCGGAACAATGAATGCACCGTCATTGAGGAAACCAACCGGCCGGTGCCATTGTTTCCCCTCTTTTTGCACCCTTCCGGCACCCTGTTTCCTTTTCTGACAGAGAGCCAGGCTCCGCAGGCCAAAAAAAAACTGTATAAAAAGGTGCTGAAATTTGTCCATACCCGCCATACGGCCGGCATGATGCGGTCCAACCGGCTGCCGCCCATGGGCGACATACTCGGAATTTTAAGAAAGTACCGCCTGCTTCCATCCATCTTTTTCATGAAATCCCGCGCCGACTGCGACTATTCCCTGGTGCTCAGCGCCCTGGGAGTTCATGAGGAAAATCCGGACCGCCGGGAGCTGCGGTCCAGCCGCATTGAAGAACTGATCGCCGCAGCCCCTCATGTGGCAGAACACAAACAGATGCATTACCTGAAAGAATATGCTGTCG
>JAHECJ010000021.1 GCA_024641805.1 Desulfococcus sp. | reverse complement strand
CTTTCTCACCTTGAATATATTGAAGTGCTCCTGAATAGCAGTATTTAACGCACTGAGGCTCTTCCAGCCCTTTACAGAGATCACATTTAATCGAAACGCCTTTTTCCGAATTCACCGATATCGCTCCTACCGGGCAGGCAATTTCACACATTTTGCAACCCAGACACTTTTCTTCATCCACAGATTTTATGCCCTGGTCATCTTCGATAATGGCTCCGGCCGGACAAACCGCTTTGCAATAAGGGTCTTCACATTGAAGACAGTATACGCGCACCTTATAAAGGACTGCATGCTCAATGGTCCGTATTAGCTTCCCCCTTGCCTTGACCGGGCTGAACTCTCCTTCCTTTGTGACACTGCAAACTGCCTCGCATACCCGGCAACTGGTGCACTTGGATTGATCCCATATAATCCGGTTCATTGGTTTTACTCCTTTTCCTTATCTCATTTAGGTTAACGGAATCTACACTGTCTCTAAATGGGACAGGCCCATGCTTTTAATGTGATCAGCATAAATCGCGTAAGCCGGCTTCAACTTTGAAACCAGTTTCAAAATTTTCTGGATCGGGCCTTTCATGGTGACATCCCCTTTTGCCAGTGCGGCGGTCGGGGACATTGTTTTTGCCCAAAACATGTGAAAATGATCCGCGCTGAGTGTGAGCTCAATTGTCGGTTCTGCATCTGCACGGCCCCAGATCACTTCGGTCTCAACACAGTTATTGTGAATAAGCCACATCTCCTCGCCGATGTCTTTAATGTTGTATTTTATGTTCATTTTCATGGCGGCAAACATGGGGCCAAAATCCGGATCATCCCTTAGCTTTTCCAGAAATGCTACTTCAACTTCTTTAAATTGTTCCACACTTTCAAATAATTCCATACATCCTCCTAATTCCAGAGTGTTTTGCAAAATTGTATTTATCGGGTTTAAAGTTTTAAACTATAAGAGCCTCACATAGATCGAATGTTCATCATCAGAAATTCATTTTTTTGAAAGACACAAAAATTTAATGACCGGCCTTTTAAGAAACGGCATCGCCCAGAATGTGAAGAATAACACGTAAGCAAGATAGTGGATTTTCCGGTGTAATTTGTTGCCATGGCCTGTTTTTCATAGCAAAGCTGACAAATATGGTTAAGACGCCTTACTATCCCGTTGGGCAAATATGGCGGCTCCAAAAGCGCCTATCAGTTGGGGATCTATGGAAAGTTGTACAATATCTAATTTGATCATTTTCGTTAATGCTGCGACCAAACCTGCATTTTTTGCACATCCTCCTGTTATAGCAACCTTTTCTCTAATTCCAATCCTCCTAAGCAATACATGACATCGATTTGCAACGGACTCCTGGATGCCCAGCGCTATTTCTCTTGGCGGGGTTTTCTTTGCAATAAGGCTTAATACTTCAGATTCTGCAAACACGCTACATTGTGAGGTTATCGGGATCGATTTTTTTGCTTCCAGCGACAAAGACGAAAAATCACAAAGCTCAACTCCAAACACACGGCTCATAGCCTCAAAAAATTTTCCGGTTCCTGCAGCACACTTATCATTCATTACAAAATCGCAGAGGGACCCATCCTCGTTAATTGATATTGCTTTGAGGTCCTGACCCCCAATGTCAACAACGCTCTTAATCTTTGGATCACAGGAATATGCTCCTATGGCATGGCAGCTTAACTCTGAAATATTTTTATTGGCAAAGGGGATCTGAGTCCGGCCATAACCGGTACCTACCAGGTAATTCAGGTCCTGTATCCTGTCTAAGCCGTTAACTTTTTGTATCGCCTCATCCAGCGCTGCATTAGCGCTATCTTCAGGATCGGTCTTGCTTGGAACTATTGAATCCGCAATGATCCCCTGACTGTTCAATATCACAGCTTTCGTTGTTGTTGATCCGACATCGCATCCTGCATAATACCCTTTACTCATGGCCTTCTCCATTTTATAAATTTATATACCCTTATCAAATTTACTAACAAACGGCCGGCACCGTTTCCCTGAGAGGTTCGACCTTCATGATTGTCTCCATAAATTGGTCCAACCTGTTCGCTACATCCTCCCAGGATGCGGACCGCTTGTCCATCAAGTCATATGGAACAAAAACGACAGGAATACCCTGTTGACGGCACTTTTCTCTTAATAAACCAGTCATGGCAGCCACAGATTTACATCCTATATGATCGCCAACCAATACCAGATTGATCCCCCACTGTTTGATGATACTGAAAAGGGGATCCAAATAATACTCAGAGGGCCCGCGGGCAAAATTGGCCATGGGTGCATTCAACATAAGTCTCCCTATACCACGCAGCATTGATTCATTTGATGAGGTATCAAACAAGCCCATTTCGGTGTACATCATGCACTCTTGTACTACTGATACACCCCACTTCACTTCCAGGTATCGATATGCATGCCAGTTTGTGGCCATCGGAGCGTGCCAGATCACAGCCCGGAAACGCTCTTCTGTAACAGCACCGACACCGTTCTTCATGTTTTCTTTGGCACATTCTACAAGCATTTCAAACATCTCTGTTGCTCTTTTCATCCCGCCCGTCAAAGCGACACTTAGAAGGTGAGAGAACCAAAGCGCCTCGCCTGCCAAAGGCGAGGGCTGTATGCGCGTCATCTCCCACAGTTCCATTTCGGTTTCAATCGCACGATTTTTTTCCTCCATAATCTCGCGAAGGAGGTCCCAGTCCATTTTCCCCGGAGTGTTCTCTTCGAGCCACTCCACCAACCTCATGATCTCTTTGCCGTAAAAAATCTCCGCTCGCTCGCTTTTAAAATTGTTGGGCGCATCCAGCATGAAGGTCGGCAAACCGAACTTTTTTGTATATACTAAGGATGCATTTACCTGGCCTTCACAGTTATTATTCCCTATGGATACAGCCGCTTTAGGAGATTCGCCCTTAAAGAGCAATCCTTGCGAGCATCTAGGAAGGGAGCAGACATCGGCAGGTATTCCTTCGCTCTCAGCGAAATCCATATATTTTTCCATGCTGCGAGGATTAGCCAAAACTGCTATTACCGGAGGAGACATGTCCATATACGGTATAAGACCCATAGCCCTGCATAATTCTGAAATTCCTGTGCCAGAGGCTTGAATATGTACGACTCTATCAGGATTCTTCAGTACATCTATGAGATATTCGAGCGCAGACGTTGCTGTCTCCTTAAATACGTTCAAGGTCGCTTTTCTATAAGCCCCTTTTCGCCCCCTTGCCGACCGGAACAAATTCCTCAAATCTACCAACTGCAATAACCATGGGTATTTCTTCAAATCCGAAACAATCCCCGGCCCTCTTTTCAGAACCGTTCTGACAGCGATCGCATATACTTCTACAATCGTTTTCCACAATAGCCAGGTATCTTTAACGTCCGATACGATTGATTCCTTATCCGTTGTCCTGAGATATTTCCAAAGTTCAGTTGCCATAGACCTTACTGATTTAAAAATTGATGCGGTGGTATTTTCGCCAACTGAGTGAATCGATTTCATGTCTCTATCCTTTTCTTCGGGTTCACCTTATTTTCCCATGCTTTCGATAAAGGCCTGAACACGCGTCTTAAGCTGACCTTCGCCGCTGAGGCGGTATTCTCTATCGATACGCAGAACAGGTATCCCTGAATCGTTGAGGTATTCTTTCATCGCCAGTCCATAGTAATTCATGGGATCGCAGAATTTTAACTGTTCTATAATCACGCCATCGACATTATACTCCTTTACTGTCTGCAATACGGAATCCAACCTGTTATCGATAGGGTCGAACATGCGCGGACAGGGCTTGGCCATGGTATGACGTGCAATTCTTTCAAGAGGTCCATGCGGCCCTTCAGGAATTATATTTAATCCCGGGACAGAGCCGGTACAAAAGTGATCCCCAACAACTAGACATCCTACATCTTCTATACTTTCAATAAATTTCGGATCATCTAATATGCCGCCAAGAATCATTAAACGGGCCCGGTAATCCTTTACACCGTCACGCTTTTTGATGTCATCACGAAGTGCTTCTACTGTTTTACGCAACAGGTCCTTTGGAGAAACCTGTGATGCTATCATCAGCTTATGAAACTCAGTGCCTGTTATTGGGGGGTTATCAAGCTTTCTTAGATCCCCAATCTCACCCATTATTAAAATAAATTCGTTATGTTTTATAATTGCTGTTGACAGGCTCTCCTCATTTATCTCCACATTGAAATGAGACGAGAGCTTATCGGAAAGAATCTTCAGTTCATCGACCATCCATGAGATCGTGTTCTCAGTGTTGGAGTGAAGGGCATCAAGTACATGAACAAATTTTGGTTTCACTGAGTGTTGAATAAGGTCAGCACAGCGATTCATATGTTGACATGAAAAATTGAAAACCCATCCGCCAAGAAAGTCATAGTGCCCATTCATCCCAAACTCCAACAGGCTTCTGCAATATGAACAAACGACGGGCGGCATATAGACATCAGCCGATGAAGTTCCGGTTATATTGGGGGCATGTAGCCTTAAAGGGAAAAGTTTATCGACTGAAAGCAAAACCTCCGGAACGAAACTGCATGTATACCCAATGGGTATTCTGCCGGCGTTCATGGCTTCTTTCACTAAATTATTCTCTATATTATTCACTACATCATCGAGTAAATTCTCTTTTGGAAGCATATGTAATATACTCTCTTTCTTTAAAATATTAACAACAATGATATTATCTGCTGCCATTGTTTAAGCATTATGAATTTTCTATTTAATAGACATTTTCCCCGGATTTAAGATACAACATCAACGGCACTGTTGATCCCGCTTATGACATTCTCAATAAAGGCAGGGTCCTTAACCTTGATACTTATTGCCTTGTTGGGGCAGGCTTCAGCACATAGGCCGCAGCCTTTGCACTCATTGATGATACGTGCTTTCCCGTCTGTCATGGTTATATTCCCGAAGAGGCAAGCTTTTACGCATTCTCCGCAGCCGGCACACATGCTGGGTTCTGCGTTTACTGTTAACCCCGGGATTCTGTGAATCATATCCCTGAACTCAGGTCTGCCATGACGAAAATATTTAAGAATACAACAACAGGAGCAGCAAAAACACATTGTCATAAAACGTTTGTGTTCTTTATTTACACCCATGACCAAAGCATCTGCCTTAAACTTTCCAAACAGCGGGACCAGCCCTGAGGCCCGGGCGTGGTGTAAATGGGCTATAGCTTCATCCACGCTTACAAGTCTCCCTATATGTGGCGGCGCATTTATTTCCGCGGCGGCCCCGCCAATCCATAAACACCCGATATCATGTGGGAAGTTGCTGCAGTTGTTTGCTTTCCGATCAGGGCAATAAGACATTAAAAAGCGACTGCTTGATTTTCTGATGAAATATTCTGCTATGATAGCCGGGGCCACTGTTGCATCAGGCGGCTCAAGGTTAATGTTGAGGGGGATGTAAGTTAATTTGGTATTTTTGCTATCAAAAACCATGTCATTTGGCTTATTCATAAATGATGGTTTTGTTAATCTTAAAATGCTTTTCCCAAACCGGTAGGCAATTGGATACAGAACTGCGGTGACTGCAGGAATGCTTATTTTTTTTAACATTTTTGTTTAACCTTGATTAATGTAAATCCAGTTAGGGTTATTATTTTGATAGGCACAAATGTTTTGTGACCGGCCTTTTAAGAAACGGCATCATCCAGAATGCAAAGAACAAGACATAAGTCAGATAGTGGATTTTCCAATGCAGTTTTTTGCCGTGAGCTGCTTTCCACACAAGAGCCGCTATCTGCTCAGCTTTGAGATTTACACCGGTAGAAGCCACGCTGTGAGCCTGATGCTTTGCATCGGTAACCATTGGTGTAGCCACATACGGAGCCATGATATCGCAAACCCGGATACCATATTTCTCTAATTCAATGTCAAATGCTTCTGTTAACGCACAGACTGCATGTTTGGTAGCCGAATATACTGCGAGTTCAGGTAGTCCATATACCGAGGAAGTTGAACACATGGAGATGATCCGGGCACCAGGGGTTTTTTTCAAAAATGGCAGGGAGGCGTTGACGCCATTTAGAATACCCTTAATGTTAATATCAACAATGAGGTGCTGGTCTTTCAGGTCGATATTTTCATTGAGGCCCATTCTAAGTATCCCGGCGTTGTTGAACAGGATGTCAATTTTTCCACCTGTTTTTTCGGAAAATGCGGTCACGGTTTCCTGGAAACTGACTGGATCGGTCACATCCATGACCCTTGAGAAACAGTTTCCCTTTGTTATTTCCGACTCTAATTTTTTGAGAGATTCTGAATTCACATCAGAAATGCCGACATACCACCCTTTTTTTGCGAAAAGACGTGCTGTTTCCCGTCCAATGCCTGAGGCTGCGCCTGTGATGAAAATGCTTTTTCTATCTTCCATTACCATCCTCCTTATCGTTAATATGCCCTTTTATATATTGTCATAATAATGCAATTATCATTCCACCTACGCTTAAGAATTTAACTAATTGAAATTATATTATATTTTTAAAATTAAAAAATTAAATTGACCGCATATGGTCTTTTTGTGACCGCATATGGTCTTTTATGTTGACTCTTCCACAAAAATTATGCAAAGGAGACAGATACAATTGGAGGTTATTTTATGAACCGCAGCAATAAGAGAAATTTGCTTGAAAGTGTAAATGAGGCTGCCACGCTCGAAATAAATTTGGCTCATGAAGCTCTCAAAGATGGAAAACGTAACGAGGCCTGGAAATATCTGCACCAGACGCTGACAAGACTTTCAGCACAAGCTTTAGACATGGAAGGTGAAGCGTTATTTGCCTCAACAGCCCTGAGTTTTTCCAGTCTTTGTTTTGTTTTGGGAAAAGGATTTAATGAATCGATAATTTTTTTACAGGCCGCCTTTTTCGCTACGCAACTGCTGACTGACCAGCGTTCTGCAGCCATTATCAAGCTGCATTTGGGCCGGATGTTATATTTTGCAGACCGGCGCAGCGAAGCCATGGAACTTTTTGATCAAGGCAAAACCGAGGTTGAATCCATCGGTGATGAGGATATTCTAAATCAAGCAGCAGAAATTATCGGGATGTATTATTTTTTCATAGGTCGATTTGCAGATGCCATGCCATATTTACAAAGAGCTGCCCAGAGCTTTGAGTCTGTTGAATTCAAGCAAATCATCAATCCTTTGGGGCCTATGTGGTTAAGTTATTGTGCCGCTTATTTAGGACAGTTTCACAAAGCCATCGGTACCGTAGACTATTATCGCCGGCTTGCTCTTGATAAATCGGAAAATACATTAGCTACGACACTCAGAACAGCGCTTGGATTTATCCTTTTATTAATCCGGAAAAAAAGGGAAGCTTTTTTTCATTTCTCCGGTGCTCTTCAGGATGCAATCAACACCAATAATTCGCTGGCGATCTATTTTTCTAAACTTGGCATGGCATATTATCATTTTCTTGAAGGTCGATTTGAAGAAACACGAAAATATTTTGCCGAGACAATGGCTGCTGGCGAAGCGGCCGGCCTTATTTTACAACTCCAATATGCATCGGATATCCTCATCGAAACCATTTTCACATTCGGGCGCCAAGGGATGGATCTTATTCCAGGATTTGACCTTGACAAAGAACTTGAAGCAATTCTCAAGGAACCCAATATCCATCTCCGTGGCGTTGCGTTGCGCCTGAAGGCGATGAAAGCAGAAGATAGTGGCGCTGGCAGCGATTCAGTAATGTCTGATTTGATATTAAGCGAAGAATGCCTCATTCAATCCGGCAACCCAATTCAGCTAGCCAAAACCTGGATTGAAATGGCACGCTTGAAACTGCGCCAGGATGATTATAAAGCAGCAAATATACTTGCACAAAAAGCATGGAAAAACTTTTCAGGATACGATGACGTTTATTACCCGGATGATCTGCGCCACTTATTGACCATAAAAAGCGATGCTACCACTGAGCCTGAAATGCAGGAAAAATTTATGACAATGTTTGTCGATATTATTGGCGACTTGATCCCCGGACAGGATTTAAGCAAAATTTTGAATCAGACTGTGCTGGCTACAAATCGTTTCTTTGGCGCTGAACGAGGAGGTATTTTCTGGTTCAATAAACATAAAGATTCTAAAAAGCCGGAGTTAAGAGCTTCTTGTAATTTACTAAAAACCGATGTTACTGATAAAGATTTTCAACCAAACCTGACCCTGATTTTAAAAACGTTTACTGAAGACAAACCACAGGTTGTTCGGCATAACAACTCTGGCTTAAAGACAAAAAAAGCATTGGCTATTCTGTGTATACCTTTCAATTTAAGAGGGGATGTCCAGGGTGTATTATATCATGATAACTCTTATGTTAAGGACTGTTTTGATATTTTCGATAACACCACGCTACTGAAAATGGCACATTACCTGACAGTTTATATTGAGCATCTTGCCGGACTTGCCCATCGTCTTGAAGAAAAACTTACTGCGCACTTGACGCAATTGGGTCAGATCAATATCCCGGATATTCAAACTCAGAGTCCGGTTATGATAAACGTTTTGGCTCAGACGGATCGTATCGCTGCCACAGACAGCACTGCCTTAATTTTAGGTGAGACAGGTGTCGGCAAAGAACTTCTATCCAGGAGGATCCATAAGAACAGTCCTCGGCGAAAAAATCCTTTTGTCGTAATTGATCCGACAACTATTCCCGAGTCCCTTTTTGAAAGTGAATTGTTCGGTCATGAAAAAGGTGCTTTTACAGGAGCGGAACATCAAAAACAAGGCAGGATTGAGCTGGCGAACGGCGGGACACTGTTTATCGACGAAGTCGGCGAAATCCCCAAATCCATCCAGGCAAAATTATTAAGAGTTTTACAGGAAAAAACATTCACTCGGGTCGGGGGAACCGAGGCTTTATTTTCGGATTTTCGATTGATTGCTGCCACGAACCGTGACTTGGCGGCAGATGTTGCTGCCGGTCGATTCAGAGAAGACCTTTTTTATCGCTTGAACGTAATCCCTTTGGAAATACCTCCGCTGCGCGAGCGAGAAGATGATATTCCATTGTTGGCTAAATATTTTCTAAAGAAATTTTCTTTAAAACATCATCGTTCCGAATTACAATTGACCAATGAAGATGAGGTAAAACTGATGGCTTATCAATGGCCTGGTAATGTCAGAGAACTAGAGAACGTGATGGAACGGGCTGTATTGGTGACCAGTGACGATAAGTTGAATTTGGATCTGCCAATTCGGGGAAAGCGTTTTTTTGATTCTATGTCGGATTTTCCAGTGCTCGATGAAATACAGCGGCGATATATACATCTTGTTCTTAAAAAAACAAATGGGAAAATCGGTGGCCCCGGCGGTGCGGCTGAAATTCTTGGAATGAAACGAACCACACTTAATAATCGTATGAAGAAATTAGGAATAATATCTAACCTGAATAAGCCGTAATCTTGTTGATTTATAATATCAGGAGAGATTGGTTGAGCGGACTATGTCTATAAACCGACAGTAATGCAAAATTTTTTAAAAGTGAACACTATCGATAATTTCAACCTAAATTCTCCATGGGGATCTGGATGGAGATATTGATTCCTTCGCCCGGGTGAGAAATACATTCAATGTGCCCGCCCAACGTTTGCGTGACAATATTGTAAACAATATACATTCCCAGACCGGTGCCGCCGGAAGACCGCCGGGTAGTGAAAAACGGATCAAAGATTTTTGCCGCCGCTTCCTCGGCCATGCCGCAGCCGTTATCCTGGTAACTTATAACCAGCTGATCATTTTCAACAAAGACCCGGAGTTCCATTTCGCCGGCTTCAGTTCCTTCAAATGCGTGGATCAGGGAGTTGATGATTAAATTGGTGATGATCTGTGAAAACACCCCGGGATAACTGTTGATTTCCAGATCCTCCGGGCACACCGCGGTAATTTCGTGCCGGGTCCGCTTGAATTTGGGCTGGAGGCTCATCAGCACATCATCTAAGTAATCTTTTACGTTAAACCGTCGCCGTTCTTCACTGGACTGATCCACCGCAATTTCCTTGAAACTGCCGACCAGTTCAACCGCTCGCTTCAGGTTGCTTTTGATGGTGGCGGAGGCGTCCATGGCGTCTTTGAGAATTTTTTCAAAATCTTCAGCGGCTAGATTTTCGGACCGGTAGAGTTTGTCTAACGTGAGCAGTTTTTCCTCCAGAAAGGAGTTGGCGGTGACGCCGAGGCCAATGGGGGTATTTACTTCGTGGGTGACGCCGGCCACCAGGCCGCCGAGCGCGGCCATTTTTTCAGACTGAATAAGGTGGTCCTGGGCTTTTTTCAGTGTTTCCAGCGACCCCTCGAGTTCAGCAGTCCGTTTGCTGACGCGCTGCTCCAGTTCCCGGTTGAGCTTTATCAGTTCGGCTTCCGCGCGTTTTCTTTCCGTGATATCCGTCACCATGGCAAAGGAACCGATGATTTTGCCTGAGTTGTCAAACAAGGGAGCGGCTTTGACCAGGCAATCGACCCGCGTTCCTTCCGGCCGTGTAAAGGCGATATCGTACGCCCCTTTTTTCCCCTGACGGCGAAGCTCCAGCTGCCCTTTGACCATTCCGGTCCCCTGGGCATCCAGAAAGTCATAATAGCTCATGCCAATGAGCGCGTCTCGTTTCCGGCCAAGGATCCGGCACATTTCCGGATTGACGTCATTGATGACAGCCTCGGCATCAATTGAAAGGAACCCTTCATTGGCGGTCTTCAATACGTGGCTGAGCCGCTGTTCAGTCTCTTTCAGCTCTTCATACAGCATGGCATTATTGATTGAAATGGCCGCCTGGGAAGCGATGACTTTCAGAATCTCCTGCCGTTTGGAGGTAAAGACCCCTTCCGTGAGGTTGTTTTCAAGATACATGACAGCGGATAAATGATGCTGGTGGGCAAGTGGTATGCAGATTACTGATTTGGGTGATTTCCGGACAATGTAAGGATCCCGGGCAAACAGTTTCTCTTTTGAAGCGTCGCTCAGCAGGACGGTTTCACCGGTCCGGCCCACAAAACGGATGATAGATACCGGAACGATATCGGATATCTGGCCCCGGGGATGCGTCACTTCAATTCCGTCTTTTTGCAAACTGCCGGCGGCCTGGACAATAAAACGGTCACGATCTTTCAGCAGCAGCACCCCTTTTTCGGCACCTGCGGTTTCGATATTCAAGCGGATCAGTTGATTGACCAGCCGTTCTAAAACGATTTCTTCGGAAACCGTTTGCGCGGCATGAATCACGGTGGCCGCATCCAGAGATGAGATATCAACGGCGGCCATATCTGCCTGTTCACCTCCGGAGGCATCACGGTTTGGGGGGGATTTTTGCCAGTCTGCCGGAAACGGTTCTTTTGTGTCAGATAAAAGCGAGGCGTATGTTTTTTCAAGCAGCCGCAATTTGGACGTTGCCCCCCAGCGCTGGTAGCATCGGTAGGCCCGGTTCATGAATATTGCGGCTATTTCATTATTCCCCAGAGCGTTCCAGATTTTCCCCGCGATTTCGTTGGCAATGGCTTCATCCTGTAAAAACCCGTTGCGGGCGGCTTTTGCGATTGAGGAGTTGAACAGGATCATGGCTTTTTCAAATGAATTTTCAAGGGCCGCCAGGCAGGCCTCGATCAATAAATATTTGTGTTCGAAATTTTCGGGTACAAAGCGCACCCATTTGCCGATTTTTTTCTGGTGGGATTTAATTTTTTGGATGTGATGTTTCCGAATCCGGGTCTCAGCCCCGGCGCAGGCTGAGACAAGTGCCAGGGAATAGTAAAAATAATATTCAGGGACGAAAATCTGTCCCATGATGGCTTCAAGATATTTTTTCCCTGCTTCCGCGCAGGTTAAACAGGCATCC